>NZ_JAOTPL010000008.1:0-130262 GCF_025631005.1 Haoranjiania flava | reverse complement strand
GCAATGTTACTTGCCGCAGGCTTAGGCACCAGGCTGAAACCCTGGACAGACAAGCATCCCAAAGCCCTGGCTGTTGTCAACGGCAAGAGCCTGCTGCAAAGAAATATTGAATACCTGGCTTCATACGGCATCAGGGATATTGTTATCAACGTACATCATTTCAGCGGCCAGATCATTGAAGCCATTGAAAAAAACAATGGCTGGGGCGCCAATATCTCCATCTCTGATGAAAGCGATGAAGTGCTGGAAACAGGCGGCGGCCTCAGGAAAGCACAGCCCTTACTGGAAAAGGAAGCAAACTTTTTATTGATGAATGCAGATATTCTTACTAATCTTGACCTCCACGCATTTATCCAACACCATACCCAACAAAACAATCTGGCCACGCTGGCAGTCTCCGACAGAATAAGTTCTCGCTACTTTTTATTTGATGAAAATGAAAAACTTTGCGGCTGGAAAAATATCAACACGGGTGAGGCAAAGATTACACGCATTACCAAAACCGCCACCGCTAAAGCTTTCAGCGGCATGCACCTGATCAGTTCACGCATTTTCCCATTGATGCAACGCACCGGGAAATTTTCCATGGTAGATGTGTACCTGGATCTTTCCAAACAAATCAATATCGGCTGTTATGATCATACCGGCGCCGCCTTCCTGGATGTCGGCAAGCCTGAAAGCATAGAACAGGCAGCAAAACTTTTCCGCTAATCGTCTACAGATCCTTGCTGACAATAGGCGCGCCATGCAGGTCATTCCCGCATTTGCTGCAATACCTTGCACCATCAGGATTGTCTTCATACAAGCATTCGTCGCACCGTATGCTGATCTTTTTGCGAGCATAACGCCTGGAGAGATCAGAGGAAAGAATACCTGTAGGCACGGCAATGATAGCATAACCCAGGATCATTATAAAAGAAGCGAATATTTTTCCCAAAGCCGTCATGGGAGCTACATCTCCATAGCCAACGGTGGTGATGGTAACAATAGACCAGTATATACTCTGCGGAATGCTGGTAAAGCCAGGGTTGTGTTCATATTCTATCACATACATCACCGACCCCAGAAAGATCGCAAGCAAAACAACGAAAAACAGGAATATCACAATTTTACGAAAACTCCTGATAATCGCGAAAAGCAACATGCGGCTTTCGTCCAGGAACTTTACCATATTAAATATCCTGAAGATCCTCAGCAAACGGAAGCTTCTTACCAGCATCAGCAGGTGTGATTGCGGGAAAATAAATTCCAGGTATGAGGGTAATATGGCCAACAGGTCTACCATTCCGTAAAAGCTGAATATATACTTCCGCGGGCTTTTCACACAAATAATCCTGAGTATGTATTCAATAGTAAAGATGATCATGAAGAAAAAGTCTACCATTTTAAACGGCAGGTAATACTTAGAACCCAGTGCCGGTATGGTTTCCAGCATAAGAATAATAATGCTGGCAAGAATAAGCATAAACAAAATGATATCGAACAGCTTGGCAGAAGGCGTGTGCGACTGGAATATCACCTCAAACAACCTGCGCTTCCATCGCGCCTGCTCGGGGGGCTTATTGTAGTCCTGTAACACATCCGACTTATCAGGTATTAATCTGAACAACGACATATTAATTATTTATAATTTAATCTCAAATCACTGTAGCGCACAAGCCAGTAACAAGCAACAATTGAACCAACAAATTTCAGGCTGAATTTATGCGTTTTTTTGGTGCAAAATATAAGTAAACAAGCACTATAGTGCAAAAGTTTTTTTAGTTAAAATAATAATCAAACATTATCTTTGCGCCTCATATAGTGTTAATAAAAATTTAATACACAATTTTTAATAGATTATGCAACTCAAAGGTTTAGTAAAAGTATTTACGATAGCGTTAATTGTTCTTTGTGTTTACCAGTTATCGTTTACGTGGATTGTTCGCAATCATGAGAAAAAGATGGAAAACAGGGCTACGGCCTGGGTAAACGCCAACTACCCTACCGCAGACCAGCGGTTCGGAGGCAACCAGGAACTTTTCGCTGCCTTCAAAGATTCTATCAAAGACAGGCAACTGATCAGGCTGCTCGACAGTACTGAACAAACAAAAATCGGGCCTTTTAAGCTGGTGACTTACCAGAAAGCAAAAGAGCAGGAATTAATGCTGGGCCTTGATCTGCAGGGAGGTATGAGTGTGACGATGGAAGTAGGCTTCGATCAGCTTATCAAAAACCTGGCAGACAATACCAAAGATGCCAACATCAACAAAGCGCTGCAGAATGCTTTGAGCCGTAAAGCGAGGGGTGAACTGGATTTCATTAAATTATTTATGGATGAATACAGGAAGCTCACCAACAATGCTAACATGGCAGCCTTTTTTGTAAATAGGAGCAACGGTGCCATAAAGTTCAACTCTACCAACAACCAGGTGGAAACCTACCTGCGCGCTGAAGCTGATAACGCATTTAAAAATACAACGAACATCCTTACTTCACGTATCGACAGGTTCGGTGTGGCATCACCATCCATTAATCCTGATCCCAACAAAGGTGTGATCACGATAGAACTGGCAGGCGCCAAAGACCCCGATAGGATTCGTAAATATTTACAGTCCACAGCAAACCTGCAATTTTTTGAAGTATATAACCTGCAACAATACGGCGACCAGTTGCTAAATGCCGAAAAAGCATTGGCTACCGCGCTACAAGGCAAGGATGTAGCTGCGCTTACAGATACTGCAACAGTGGCAGCTGATACCGCAACAGCAACTCAACCGGCGGCAACTTCAACAACTGCTAAAACCGACAGCCAGTCTGCATTTGCACGGGTAAATACAGGCGATCAGGCAGCAGCTAAACCCGGAACTACTACAGATACTTTGGCCCAGATGAGGAGAGATTTCCCTGTAAGAAGCCTGATTGCAGGCACCGGGCAAAACAACGGCTACATTTTAGGCTATGTGCAAACCAGCGATACTTCTATACTGAATGCACATTTTAACAATGAAGTATTTAAAAGCCGCCTTCCTTCAAACCTGGTATTCATGTATGGCAGGCCTGAAGGTACGGATCCTGCCATGCAGAACATTGTACCTGTCTATGCCATTAAAACACTTGATAACGGAACTGCAGAACTTGAAGGCGAACACATAACCAAAGCCTCGCAAGGCTACGACCAGATGAGTGCCAGCAGGGCTACTGTAGAGATGAGTATGGATGCAGTAGGCGCAAGGATCTGGGCAAACATGACCAAAAGAAACATCGGCAAACCCATTGCCATTGTTTTGGACGATATCGTACTTACAGCCCCAAATGTAAACCAGGAGATTACCGGAGGAAACTCTGTGATCACAGGTAACTTCAGTGTAGTGGAAGCGCAGGATATGGCAAACATTCTTCAGTCTGGTAAATTAAAAGCGCCTGCCAAGATTGTTTCTGAACAGATCGTGGGCCCTACCCTCGGAGATGCATCTATCAAAGGCGGTATGCTGTCTTTCTTCCTCTCATTCCTGGTGATCTTTGCATTGATGCTGTTGTACTTCAACACTTCAGGCTGGATAGCCAATATTGCTTTGGTGTTGAATATGCTGTTTACACTCGGTATCCTGAGCGCCTTAGGCTTTACGCTCACTGCCCCTGGTATCGCGGGTCTTGTACTCACCATCGGTATGGCTGTAGACAGCAACGTTATTATTTTTGAAAGGATCAAGGAAGAGCTGCGGCGCGGGCGATCGCATCAGGCAGCTATTGATGAAGGCTATAAGCGTTCTTATGCGCCCGTTCTTGACGGCCACATCACTTCCCTGCTTACCGCTATCATACTGTTTTATTTTGGATTGGGCCCTGTATTAGGCTTTGCCACTACGCAAATAATTGGTCTTACATTGTCTATGTTCTGCGGCATCCTGGTATCAAGGCTTATCTCTGAAATGTACACTAAAAAAGACCGCCACTTTAAATACTTTACCAAACTTTCTGAAAAAGTTGCCAATCACAGGCAATTTGATTTTGTGAAATACAGGAAGTATACCTACATCATTTCCTTCTTTGTGATTGCATTAGGTATCGGTACTATTTTCAACGGTTTTGATAAAGGTGTGGAATTTTCAGGAGGCAGAAGCTACACGGTAAGATTTAACCAGGCCCCTAACCAGGAACAGGTAAGAAACGACCTGGCAGCTGTGTTTAAAGGCGAATCCCCGATCATTAAAACAGTGGATAATGCAAGGCAATTAAACATTACAACTTCCTATAAAATTGAAGAGCAGGGCGAAAATATTGATCATGAAGTAGAGCAGACATTGTTCAACGGCCTGAAAAAATACCTGCCCGCCAATACTTCATTCGCAGAATTCCAGAACAGTTATAAGCAAAGCTCGCAAACTGTGCTCCCTTCTATCTCTGAAGACCTGAAGAACGGTGCCATGAAAGCAACTATTCTTGCTGTGCTGGTTATCTGCCTGTACATTTTCATTCGTTTCCGTGACTGGCGTTTCTCAATGGGAACCATTGCATCGCTTTTACACGATACGTTGGTAACATTGATCGTGTTTAGTTTCTTCAAAAACATTGTGCCTTTCCCATTGGAGATTGATCAGCATTTCATTGCTGCGATATTAACGGTGATCGGTTTCTCCATGAACGATACAGTGGTGATCTTCGACCGTATCCGTGAAGATTCTCATAAGCTGCGCAATGTAGACAGGAAAACCCTGATCAATAAAGCCTTGAACGAAACGCTGAGCCGTACGATCATGACGTCGCTGACCGTATTCATCACCGTACTGATCCTCTTTATTTTCGGTGGAGAAGTATTGAGAGGCTTCAGCTTCGCAATGCTGATAGGTGTGCTTACCGGTATTTACTCCTCTGTATTTGTGGCTGCTCCGATACTGATGGACTTCGCCAAGAATAAACCTTTGGGCGAAGCGGACGACACCCACGTAAAAGAGTTTCACACCAAAAAAGCAATAAAATAAAATAGCTTTTAAAAATATCAGGCCCCGTCTTTTTAGCAAGACGGGGCTTTTTGTTATCAGGTTGTTGTTATCAAGTGATCTTGTTATCAAGTGATCAAAGCGCTGTCATTGCGAAACGCCCAACTTAGTAGAGCGAAGCGATCTAAAAAAATCCAAGTAAACTTGTTATGATATAAAGCCATTTATTCACTTTGAGCAAGCTCAAATGTGCGCAATGAAGCGTGCGGGGCTCCGCCTGAATAGAAAATCAAATCAGGATCGCAAATCCTGCGATATTGATTCCGGATTGCAAATCCAGAATAGCGGTTAAATAGTTCCACAACTATACAACTAAACAACTACACAACTAAACAAATAACGACTCAACATTCAACAACTTAACAAGACCGGGATGAAGCGCTGCTGGCGCTAAACTGATGAGATAAATCAGGATTGCAAATCCTGCGATATTGATTCCGGATTGCAAATCCGGAATAGCGGTTAAATGGTTCCACAACTACACAACTAAACAAATAACGACTCAACATTCAACAACTTAACAAGACCGGGATGAAGCACTGCTGGCGCTAAACTGATGAGATAAATCAGGATTGCAAATCCTGCGATATTGATTCCGGATTGCAAATCCGGAATAGCGGCTTGCAAATCCGGAATAGCGGTTAAACGGTTCCACAACTACACAACTAAACAACTACACAAATAACGACTCTACATTCAACAACTTAACAAGACCGGGATGAAGCGCTGCTGGCGCCAAACTGATGAGATATATCAGGATTGCAAATCCTGATATATTGATTCCGGATTTGCAAATCCGGAATAGCGGTTAAATGGTTCCACAACTACACAAATAAACAAATACACAATTAAACAAATAACGACTCTACATTCAACAACTTAACATCATCACAAGATCACTTGATAACAAGATAACTAAACAACCCAACTCATTAACTAAATCTACGCAACCCTGTTTACATCCCAGCTTTCAAATTCCTTCACTACTTCGGCAAGGAACATAGATCCCATGGCGCCGTCAATAATGCGGTGGTCGTAGCTCATGGAAACGATCATCATATGCCGGATGCCAATTACGTCGCCTTCCGGAGTTTCTATTACTACCGGGCGCTTTTTGATGGTGCCTACGGCAAGAATAGCCACTTCCGGCTGGTTAATGATCGGCGTACCTGTCAGGCTTCCAAAGCTGCCAACATTAGTAATAGTAAAGGTGCCACGCTGGGTATCATCGGGGCTGAGTTTATTTTTCCTGGCTTTGCCGCCCAGTGCATTCACCTGCTTAGCCAGCCCTACAAGATTCAGGTTATCCGCGTTTTTAATAACGGGTACAATCAGGTTGCCATTCGGCAATGCAGTAGCCATGCCGATATTAAGATCTTTTTTGACAATAATCTTATCGCCCTCTACCGAGCTGTTGATCATGGGATAGCGGCGCAGCACGCGTGCCACACACTCTATAAACATGGGCGTAAAAGTGATCTTTGTGCCTTCACGTTTTTCAAAATCATCTTTTATCTTATTGCGCCAGTTAACCATAGCAGTTACATCAGCCTCTGCAAAGCTGGTAACCGTTGCACTGATGTTCTGGCTTTCCTTCATGTGATGAGCAATCATTTTGCGCATCCTGTCCATTTCTATGATCTCAGTATTGCCGGATGATTTTGTACCCGCAGTTACAGGCGGCGTGCTCATCTGTGGTGGCTCAGAAGAAGCTTCTGGCCCTTTATTTTCAACCGACGGAGCAGCTACACTCCCCTTCCTGTCTGCCAAATAGTTTAATAAATCGTTCTTTGTAAGGCGTCCTTCATTTCCCGTGCCTTCTATTTTTTCTAATTCAGATAGCCTGATACCTTCTTTGCGTGCAATATTTAAAACAAGCGGAGAATAAAAACCATTGTTCGCGCCTGTGCCTTCTAAAGCGGCAGGCCGGGTTGTATCAGTATTTGCGGGTACGTATGGCACAGCCTGCACATGCTCTTCGTCTACAGCATCCTCGGGTTTGGTTATGGATGTGTTTTGCTTTAATGCATTCTCTAATGGATCATTGCCGGGATTTTCCTGTACTGCCGTCTCAATACGCGCAATAACTTCACCAATGCGTATTACATCATTTTCTTCGTATAAAATTTCTTTTAAAACGCCTGAAACACTTGACGGCACTTCGCTGTCAACCTTATCAGTTGCTATTTCCAGCACCGGCTCTTCTTCCTGTACACGATCACCGATATTTTTCAGCCATTTTAAAACCGTAGCTTCCATGATTGCTTCGCCCAGCTTAGGCATAACCAGATCTACAAGTGCCATATCGTTTTGATTTTAGTTTCAAAAGTACGCAATTTAATGCTTAGTTTTCCTATTGTGTAAACCCCATTTTACTGCTGGCTGCATAACTTTCTTTAATGTTAATAAAGCTTACAGCCGGCTAAAGAGGCATTGTATTTGTACATGGTTATGCAATAAGATAAAAAAATCGGTTAATGATCTCATTAATCCTGCGACAAGCAGAAGATTAGCAAATAACTTTTTTAAAAGACCATGCGGGGATCATTATTACAGCAGAATAAAACAGGATATACATACGAAATAGCCATAAGCAAGGTTGTATACAACCGCGAATGAATAAAGGCTATTCCATGTGACCATTAAGAAAAATAAAAAATATACATATGAAATAGCCATAAGCAAGGTTGTATACGAACCGAGAATGAATAAAGGCTATTCCATGTGACAACTGAAAAACAAATAAAATATATACATATGAAATAGCCATAAGCAAGGTTGTATACCAACTGCGAATGAATAAAGGCTATTCCATGTGACCATTAACAGAAATAAAATATATACATATGAAAACAAATCTTTTATTAGCAACATTTTTAGCAGTTTCCCTGCTGCTTACAGGGTGTGTAAGCACAAAGAAACATACAGCCTTACAGACAGATTACAATACACTTAACCAGCGTTATCAACAAAGCCAGATAGAGCTTGCAGAAAATAAAACTAAAATCAGGAGCCTGGAAGATCAGCTGGCACAGGAAAGGGCCAACAATGCTGCTTTGAGAAAATCGCTCGACGACCTGAGAAACACACTTGACAAAAGTATAAACCAGGGTATGCAGGGCAATGTAAATATATCCAAACTCGTAGATGAGATCAATGCATCCAATAAATATATTCAGCACCTGGTGAACGAAAAGAACAGGAGCGACTCATTAAACCTGGTGCTGGTTAATAATCTTACAAGATCTTTAAGCACTAATGAATTGCGCGATGTAGACGTAAAAGTACTCAAAGGCGTTGTATACATTTCGCTGGCAGACAATATGCTCTACAAAACCGGCAGCTACGAAATATCTGAGCGTGCGGGAGATATTCTGGGTAAGATCGCTAAAATTATTATGGATCACGACAAGTACGATGTATTGGTAGAAGGAAATACCGACAATGTGCCCATCAGCAGGACAAACATCAGGAACAACTGGGATCTGAGCGCCTTAAGAGCCTCTTCGGTAGTGCAGGCATTACAAAATAAATACGGCGTGAACCCTTCAAGAATGACAGCAGGCGGACGTGGAGAATACAACCCTGTTGCTGACAATAACACGGAAGCCGGTAAAGCCATGAACCGCAGAACACAGATTATCATTACTCCTAAACTCAATGAATTTATGGAACTGATCGGGCAGCCGCCGGCAGCGAGTTCTGTTGACTTATAAATATCATTTCAGGTAAGCGCATCTCAATTCGGGATGCGCTTTTTTATAAATACTATTTAAACCTTTATTTTGAAATCTCTCGATATGACTTTAAGATTGGCTGCATTGTAGTAAAACTTGCGGAATCTACGGTATAAAGATCTTCGCTCTACACCGCCAGGCAGAATAGTGCGGCGGCAACCTTAAGTATTCTTTTTTTCCAAGCTGTAACGGCAGGAGAGTTGACATCTGCCGTAGTAACAGGGAGTTTTTGTTTTTGCACTTGTAAAAGAAATAATAAAATTGAATAAATGGCTTGCTTATCAAGAAAATTAAAGCTAATTTACTTTCAGAAAAAATTATTATTAACAATCAAAACTAAAAACTATGGAAATCAACGAAACTTTATTCAACGACGACGAGCTGCAAGTAAACAGGGATGAAAACGAAGTAGATCCATCATTACAGGATGCTGATGGAGACGGAAGCGACGGCTCTGACGGTGATGGCACAGACGGTTCTGACGGTGATGCAACCGATGGTGCTGATGGAGACGCCTCTGACGGAGATGTTTTAGACACAGACGGAGACGGTTCAGACAATGCTTAAAAATTAGTAAAAGCTTTGTAATAAAGTCGCAGCACATGCAAATGTCTGCGGCTTTTTAGTAACTTGTCATCTTATAAAATTTATTGTATGTCCACGTTTTTTCAACGCATCATTGCACCTTATTCCTTAGAAGAGTTTTTTGAAAAATTTCACGAAAAAGATATGCTTCACATATCCCGGAACGATAAAAATTACTACAACAACATTCTTACATCGCGGGAAATATCAGCCTTTCTTGACCGGCAGGATATATTCTACCCCTCACTGCGTGTGGTGAAAGAAGGTAAGGAAATACCCTCATCGCAATACACAAAAAATGCAGTTCCCATCGGGCATCACAAGAAAGACGGTATCATTCATACAGAGAAAGCATTTGCATTATTCAACCAGGGCAGCACACTGGTGATACAGGCAGGACAGCGGTATTTTGACAACCTCTCTAAATGCTGCATGAACCTTTCGCAAAAGTTCAATTCACCCGTGCAGGCAAATTTGTACATCACGCCCAATAAATCGCAGGGATTCAACCCGCACTGGGATACGCACGATGTGTTTGTGCTGCAGATATCAGGAACAAAAACCTGGAACCTGTACGGCTTCGAAAAAGAGCTTCCTACAAAAAACCAGAGTTTTATAAGCAAAGGTTACGATAAAAAGCCTTTGCAGACATTGCAGCTCACACCCGGAGATTTTCTCTATGTGCCGCGCGGCTATGTGCACGATGCTATGGCAGATGACGGTATTTCAGCACATATTACTATCGGTATACTTTCCTTTACATGGGCAAGATTTTTTAGCGAAGTTTTCCCTCAGTTGGAAAATTTCAAAGAATTTCGTGAAGCAGTTCCTTTCTGGAAAGACGACCTGGACGAAATTATCAAACAAAAAACCGCTGCGCTGAAAAATGTACTCGATGAGCTGGATTTCAGCATGGGTATTGAACGGCTGAATGCTCAATACCAAAAAACACAGCCGCAGCCTGTAAACAACTATTTCCAAAGCCTCCTGGACATAAATGAGTTTTCTGAACAAACAGTATTTGCTCTCAATGAAAGCGTGATATATACCACTTCCAAGGACAATGATCACCTGCGCATAAGATTTTTTGAGAAAACCATATCGCTGCCACTAAGCGCTGAAACGCTGATGAACAGTATATTTAAGCAGAAGCAGTTTACGCTGGCCCAACTCCCGCAAACCATTACCACGGAAAATAAAAAAAATATACTAAAGCTTTTGTTACGCGAAGGCCTGGTACACATACGAACATTATAACCTGTTGTTGATTTGGATACGTCGCCCAAAAATAAAGTCTTCTTTTGCAGTACAGCTTCCCGGTATTATAAAGAAATGTTGGCAGGCACCGCTGCCACTTACCAATCATTTATACTGGTAGAGTATAATCTGCCATTCCCTCAAAAAGTTACCCAAACTACTATTGATGCAGGGTGGCTGAGCCGCTTGCAGGCGCTGGCTAAAGAAAAAAAAGGCAAAGTTGTACTCATCCGCAACAAGCACAGCACTGCCGGCACTTCGAGGGTCATGTTCGTGGATTGCGCTGCCCGCCGCTATTTCAGCCTGGTAGCGGATACAAAACAATTATCTTTACTCGACCTGGAAATGCATATATACGCAGCAGGAACTGTGTGGCAGACCGAACCGTTCTTCCTGGTATGCACCAACGGCAAAAAAGATAAATGCTGCGCCAAATTTGGGTTCCCGGTATTTAAATTCTTTGAAGGCATGCTCGGCGATACTGATGTATGGGAATGTACACACATCGGCGGCGACAGGTTTGCAGCTAATGCCGTATATCTGCCTTTCGGAATTTATTACGGCAGGGTAACTGTTGAAGACATTCCGGAGATAATAGACCATTCGTTGCAGAACAGCATCTATCAGCCAAATTACAGGGGCATCTCTACCCTTTCCTTCTACAAACAATCGGTAGAGTGCTATATCCGCGAATACCTGAATGAATGGAGTATTGATTTTTCAATGCAGATGCATATACAAAGCCAGCAGGGAAATGATATTGTGGCCCATGTGCTCACACAGAAAGGCAACTACGAAATAAGCGTAACCAAGCAACTGATACTATATCCGCATTATCTTACCTGCACTTCTAAAACCCGCGGAAACATTACAAAGTATATGCTGAACCATATCAAAGTATTGTAGCCCTACAAACCTGTCAGGCTTATTCCATCGCTTCTTCATCAATTTTAGAAACGACCTCCCGCGGCGGTGGCGGCTCGCCAATGGTTACGCCAAGCAATTTACCCCAGGGCTGTAATTGAGGTATACGGTCAAATATGATCTTGCACACGGCTATAAAAGGCACGGAAAGGAACATGCCCGGCACGCCCCAGATGGCAGCGCCCAGCAATACGATCACAATAGTTACAAATGCATTTACATCAACCTTGGAAGAAACTATGCGCGGCACAAGAACATTATTGTCCAGGAATTGTATTACTGAATAGGCTGCGATGATCAGCAATGGCGTGGTATAGTTGCCGTCACTTGTAACCATGGACATACCCACAGGCAAAGCTATGGCAACGAGGCCGCCGACGTATGGTATCAGGTTTAAAATACCGCCGATAATGCCCAGCAGTATGGCATATTCCACGCCCAACAACAGTAACGCTGCAGAATTCAAACCCGCAACAATTGCGGTTTCTATAAGCAAGCCCACAATATAAGCCTGTATAGCGCCCTTGGTTTCCTGCAAAACATCTGCCACCCGGTTCTCGTATTTATCTTCAAAAACTTCGTAAATAAAATTCAGGAACAAGGGCTTGTAGTATAATATGAGGAATGTGTATATAGGCAATAAAATAGTAGCGGCCAGGAACGAAAATATACTGCCCAGCGCTTTTGCCACAAAGTCCTGGCTGTTGTTCATGGTATTGGCAATCACTTCATCCTGCTTATATATGGGCACATTAAAAGTATTGCGAATCCACTTTTGAATAATGTCTAAAATCTTGCTGGCCCTGTCCTGGAACTCAGGCGCCATCTCAATAAACTGGCCGGCCTGAGAAGTAAGGAAAACAAATATGATCGTGATGCCAATGATTGCCACCAGCAGTGCCAGAGATATGGCGCTTATTTTATGTATACCCAGTTGCATAAGCCTGTTTACCAAAGGATTTAATAAAATAGATATCAGCAACGCAAAACACAGAGGCACCAGCACATCTCTCAGTATGAGCATAATGTAAAAAAACAGCACCAGGCCCAGCATGATCATAGTGGCTCTTACATAAAAAGGGTTCTTGTCATTATTTCCGGTTCCCTGGAATAAGTTTTTAAACACGCCCATATTGGTTGTTTTAGAGTAGATAAAAATAGATATTATAAAATATTAATCAAAATTAAATTAGGTGTAAGGCATAGCAATGTCATTACTCTCCGTAAAGAAAGAGCGCGCAGTATAAGGCATGCTATGCAACTTAATAAATAAAACTTTACCGTATATTGGCTGCAAGCCACGCCATCATTGCCATTCCGTATTCGATAGCATCTTCATCAATATCAAATTTGGGTGTATGCACGTTGTGTACAATGCCTGCTTTTTCATTCCTGATACCCAAGCGGAAGAAGCAACCGGGTAATTTTTTGGTGTAATAACCAAAATCTTCGGCGCCCATGCGCATTTCAGTTTCTTCCACATTTTCACTTCCTGTAAATGTTTTTGCGAGGTTGGTTGCCTGTTCAGTTAGGCCATCATCATTTTCAACACAGGGGTAACCCACATCAATCGTCAGATCCACTTCAGCGCCTAAGGCTTCTACTAAGCCTTTTGTGTGTGCGGTTATCAGCTCATGGGCTCTGTATCTCCACTGTTCGTCCATTGCACGGAAAGTTCCTTTCAGTTTGACTTCCGAAGGAATAACATTGGTAGTATGGCCGCCCTGGAATGAGCAAATGGACAGAACAGATGGGTAAAAAGGATTGCAGTTTCTGCTGATAAGCTGTTGCAGGCTCACTATAAGCTGGGAGGCTATGAGAATAATGTCTTGCGTGGTGTGTGGCGCTGCTGCATGTCCGCCTTTGCCCTTTATGGTCATATAAATCTCGTCTGCGCTCGCCATCACCCTGCCTTTTCTGAAACTGAACTTACCCACGTCAAGCAATGGGTTTACATGTAAAGCAATGATGGCCGAAGGTGCAGGATTCTCAAGCACGCCGTCCCGGATCATCAGGCTGGCGCCGCCGGGATTTTTTTCTTCACCAGGCTGAAATATAAGTTTGATGGTGCCTTCCCACGCCTCCCTTGTCTCCTGCAGGATCTTTGCTGCACCAAGCAGGCAGGTGGTATGCACATCATGGCCGCAGGCATGCATCACACCTGCACGTTTGGATTTATATGCTACATCATTTTCTTCTGAAATCGGCAGCGCATCCATATCTGCTCTTAAGGCAATTACACGGTTACCGGGATTTCTGCCTTCAATTAAACCCACTACACCGGTCTCTGCTTTCACTGTAAAGGGTATAGACAATGCAGCTAATTTTTGTTGTACATACTCAGATGTCTCATACTCCTGGTAGCTGAGCTCTGGATAGCTGTGAAGATGCCTCCTGATAGCAATAAATTCATCTTTATAATTTGCAGCCAGTTGTTTTATTTTTTGTTGTAACATTCTCATTAAATTTTTCTTCTGGTTATTGCCGTTTCCATTATCCGGCGCAGTAGCGGATGCGGCAAAATATATTTTAATATCAGCAGCAGACGGGCTTGCCATCCTACGGGGTACATGAGCCTGAAAGTATCGGTGGTAGCGGCTTTGAACACCGTACGCACTACCAGTGCCGGGTCTTCGCCCCTTTCAGCCATATGCATGATATTGTGCCTTGTAGTTTCTTCAAACTTTTCATAACCTTTTACTGCATTGTCTTCAAACACTGTCATAGATCTGCCGAAAAAATCCGTCTTCATCATACCCGGCAATACCAGCTTTACCGCAATGCCCTGCATCTTCAGCTCATAATACAAAGCTTTGCTAAAGCCATTCACGGCATATTTGCTGGCATTGTACAAAGCAAAATATGGAAACGCCAGCTCGCCGGCTACAGAGCCAATGTTTATAATTGTACCGGACCTGTTTGCCCTGAAATGTGGTAATAAAGCTTTCGTTACACGCATCAGGCCTAACACGTTTGTCTCCATCTGCCTGCGCATATCTTCTTCCTTAGCTTTCTCAAAAATACCCAATGCGCCATAACCTGCATTGTTTACCAGCACATCAATCTTGCAAAAGTCTGTAATAGCCTGTATTACAGCAGCATCAACGGTCTCAGGAATGGTGACATCCAGCCGGTAAAGTTTTACGTTTGGCAAAGTATGAAGCAGTGTATCTTTTTCAGGTGTGCGCATAGTTGCTGCTACATTCCAGCCATGTTGCTGAAAATGTTGCGCGATCATCTGGCCGAAGCCTGACGAACACCCTGTGATAAAAATAGTTTTCCTGTTCACTAATATGCAGTGTCTGATACTTCTCCCTTTACAATGGCAACGCCTGCACTGCAACCCAGCCTGGTAGCCCCGGCCTCTATGAGTTGTCTGGCAAATGCGTAATCTCTTATGCCCCCGGATGCCTTTATCTGTACGTGTTCCGGCAAATGTCTCCTAAACAATTCCACGGCATGAACCGAAGCGCCATGTTCGGCATAACCGGTAGATGTTTTTAAATAATCAATGCCGGCTGCTCCGTAAAGCTCGCAGCATTTAATAATTTCTTCATCTGTGAGTACGCCGCTTTCAATAATTATTTTAATGGTTTTTCCTTTTTCTTTAATGATAGGAAAAAGATGATTGATCTCATTGGCAAGATACGTCCAGTCATTGTTTTTTAAAGCAATCAGGTTGATGACAATATCCAGCTCATCCGCACCATCTACCAGGGCAAGTAACACCTCTGCCAGTTTTGCTTCAATAGCAGAATAACCGAACGGGAAACCTATAACCGTTGCTGTCTTTACTGTTGAGCCCTGCAGAAGTTCCTTCGACTTTTTTACAAACGGCGGTGGCACACATACCGCAGCAAACCGGTAGGTTCTGGCTTCATGGCACAGCTTTTCTATATCTGCGAGGGTGGTTGTGGGCTTTAAGACCGTATGGTCAATATATTGGTTGATCTGCATAATAGTATTGTAGTTTTAGATTTAATAAATATCAACGGACATACCGGCGGCATTACCCGCCTGCTTTTTTAGATTGCGTGTAGCCCTTATCCAGCAAGCATTTCAGCACTTTATCCCGCTGATCGCCCTGTATAATAATTTCACCATCTTTTACTGATCCGCCGGTGCCGCAATAATTTTTTAATTGTTTGCCCAGCTCTTTCAGTTCGTCCTCATTCCCCGCAAATCCAGTGATCACGGTTGCCGCTTTCCCGCCACGCTGTTTTGTTTCAAGCCAGATGCGCAGTTTTTGTTTATCAGGGGACACACCGTCCTGATCCCCGTCATCTCCTTCTCCGTAAGGCTTAAAGTCGGGGTCTGTACTGTAGACGAACGCACTTCCACTGCTTCTTTTTTTATTCTTCATGATTAACAAAAATACGTCTATTTTGTGAATGGTGAATGTTGTGTGATGTCAGCAGCTGTGCATAAGAACTGTGCGACCTGCGGTCTGTGATTTTATATCTCGTGTTCCGAAGAAATCTTTGTGCCGTGTCAGGTGTTTTCACTGACACTATAAAATAGCATTTTCTTTGCGCAAGCCTTTGCGGCCTCTCCGTGAAATAAATTGTTTATTTTATTTCCCTACATCAGTTATCTCACGGTCCGAAGGATCAGGCGGTAAGGATGGAAATTGGATAATATAAAAATCACCTAAAAAGAAGTTCGTGGCGATGACGCCAAGAAAAACAAAGGCATAAGAATTAAACGCAAGGCACACAAGGGCTTTCACAAGGAACACAGGTGAAGCCTTGCCCGGTACTTTCACCTGGCATTCTGAAATCTTTGAGAGTTGGGATGAGGTATAAGTCACATAGTCACTACATCGGCTTCATATAGCTCTCAATAGGCAGGCGGTTGGCCAGGCTTCTGCCCAAAGTAATCTCGTCAGCATATTCAAGTTCTCCGCCGAAAGCAATGCCACGGGCAACCGTAGTGATCTTACAGGGAAGATGGTGTATTTTCTTCTGGATGTAGTAAATGGTTGTATCCCCCTGTATGTTGGGGTTAAGCGCAAAGATCAGCTCTTCTGTCTGTTCTTTTTCCACGCGCTCTATCAATGAATCTATATGTAGATTATCAGGGCCGATGCCGTCAAGCGGGGAGATTACGCCGCCCAATACATGATAAGTTCCGTTGAATTGCTGGGTACTCTCTATGGCAATCACATCGCGTATGGTTTCCACCACGCAGATTACACGCTGTTTGCGCGTAGGGCTCTCGCAGATAGAGCATACTTCCCCGTCGCTGATGTTGTGGCACCTGCGGCAAAATTTAACGCCGGCGCGCATTTCACGGATGCTATCTGAAAAAACATGCACATGGTCCTCCTCCTGCTTCAACAAATGCAGCACCAGCCTGAGCGCCGTTTTTTTACCGATGCCCGGTAGCTTTGCAAATTCGTTCACTGCATTTTCCAACAAAGAAGAAGATAACTGCATACTGTGCTAAAAATTCTTTTACCTGTAAATATATATTTCCAATTCATTTTCCCAGTTAGCCTTCAGCGTAATGTCTTTCTTATGCGGTATCACCAGTTCCGGCTGCCTTCGCAATATATAATTTCCCGGATCCCATTTCATATTCTTATTAGTATCGTACAGGATCCTTAACTGGTAATCTCCAGCTTCGTATAGCTGCCGTACCACACGCCTGTTTTCAGGTATGGCAATGGAATCTACCAATGTATTGGCTTTGAACAACTGAACAACAGGATTCATAGCCAAATCTACATCAGGGAATATCATGGTAAAAGAAGCATATTCACGTGCAGGTTTAATTTTAAATCTTGAGGTATCTGCCTTAGCGATCATTATATCAAAACTATCTATCGCTGCCTCTTTAGATATCACCAAAATATATTCTTTGTCTTCCTGCCAGGCATGCGTAAGCGTAAAAGCTGAATTGTTCGAATCCAGGATGGATCTATTGATTGTATAGTTCTGCTCTTCTGCATAATTCGTATCTCTAAGGGCGATGCCGCCGGGGTCAAAGGCTTTAAGAGGCTTGGAGTAGTTTATTTGTAAAGGATCTATCAGGCTCTGAGGTGCATTCTTAACAGATACTGATACATTGAGCGGTTGCTTGGCATCTTTCTCCCTCTGTTGCTGGCGCTGCCTTTCAGAGATCACACGGGCAGGGCGTTTTACCGTTTTTGATTGGTGGTAAGCATACAAATGTACAGGTACAGAATCCGGTTGGCCTGCTATAACTTTCCTGTCATAAAAACCAAACAGCTGGGTTGTATCTGAATAATTGCGCATGTACGTATTGGCAACAGCAAAAAGATTGTACTCCTGCCCTTTGGGTAAGAACCTGAAAACGAATCTTCCTGTAGTGTCTACCCTGGTATAATACCGGGGCTGGCTTTTATAGATAGCCGTATCTGAAAAGTCTGTATACAATACCGCAAGCAATGTACTGTCTACCTTGCCGGTTTCTGCCAGCGTTATTGTGCCGGCAATGCTGTCGGTATCTAAATGATTTCCGGTACTGATAACGTAGGTATAATTTTTATAAGGGTTGCCTTCATTGGCATCTTTGATGGATGTGCCAAAATCAAACGAATACGTTGTATTGGGCTCTAAGGGCTCTTTGAGATTAACAGTGATCTTGTTGAGATAACTTGAAACAGTAGGCACAGATTTTACAACAGGCGAAACTATAAGATTTTGCTGCACGTTTTGCACAGTGATATATTCATCAAAAACCAGCTCTATTTTTTTACCCGTAAAATTCAGCGAAGAGTCTGCCGGCGAGGCTGAAACAAGATTCGGCGGCAGGCTGTCCCTGGGACCTCCATCCGGCGGTATAATGACAGCACAGTTTGAAAAAAATATTCCAAACAGCGCTATCAGGAAAAAAACAGCTAAGCTTTTATGAAGTAAACGCATGTATGATCGTTGAAGCATCAGAACGCGAATTTATAATTTTATATAGAGTAATAATCATTTTTTACTAAATTTTACCTTTAACGGTACAATCTGTGAAAAATCATTTTTTATAATGTAAATTTGTTATAATCTAACTAAAAAGACTTTTTATGGAATTCGATAAAATTCATAATAAAGGTCAGGCGAGAATATTCAAAAACAAATATCTCGAAATGCTTACCAAGGGACATCCTGCTATAATTTGGGGAATGTACATTGTAATCCTTACTTTCATTATTTATAAAGGCAACACTGAATTCGGCCTCAGCGCAAAAACCATTATACTTGTTTCCCTGGCAGGTATTTTTAGCTGGTCGTTGTTTGAATATATTGCGCACAGGTATATTTTTCATATGAAGGTAAATAATCCTGCATTGCAAAAGATAGCTTACATCCTGCATGGAAATCACCATCATTATCCCAGAGACAGGCAACGTCTTTTTATGCCGCCGGTTCCAAGCCTCATCCTATCTGCTATAATTTTTGGCTTATTCTACCTGGTAGCAGGAAAATATGCCTTTGCCTTTTTTCCTGGTTTTATGCTGGGTTACCTGCTATATGCCTCCCTGCACTATGCCATCCACGCTTTTGCCCCGCCGTTTAAATTCATGAAGCCGCTTTGGCGCAATCATCACCTGCATCATTACAAAGACGAAGACCTGGGATTTGGCGTAAGCAATACTTTCTGGGACCGCATTTTCGGCACCATGTTCGATCTGAACAAAGAAAAAGAAGATAAGGAGAAAGTCAAGGAACTGATGTTTGAGAAGAAAAAATAACCTTAATTCTTCTGCAACCTGCCGGTAGCCTTCAATGCATTGATAAATAAAATATTTTCCCGTTGTTCTTTGATGCGTACATGCGTACCAAACTCAGGCATTCCCTTTAAAAGCAACTGTTTAGTACTTCCTACATTCAGCAACCCATACGTGGCGCAGCCGGATGGTGAAGACTTGTCCATGATGTACCCGGTAACAACCGGCTTGCGGTCTACTGCCAGGGCAAATTGTAATCCCCTGTCTTTTGAAGGTTTTAGGTTAGCCATTTTCTGGGCCCCACTTTCCGAAAATGTAAATTCATGTGTAGCTACATTATAAGCCACAATCTCTTCATCTTTGATAAGAGGATCGGGATTAAGATCCTGGTAGCTTACAAAAAACTGTCCGTTGGTACATTTCTCATCCAATTGCGGCACGATCCTGTTTAACAGGTAAATTTCAATTTTATTTTTCGTCTGAGCAAAAGCTGAAGAGCCCGCCAGCAATAACAGCAATCCTATCAGTGTAATCTTAATGTTTTTCATGAAAAAATATTTATAAAAATAAAGTGAGTTATATTTCAAAGGTAAAGATATTTAACGCTCCTATTAGACTTCCTTAGTTATTGATATGTTTAAAATTTACCGGAAAGAAAACGGCGCAATATAAAACATAATTAATCGCCTGAAATTGACCTGTTTACAGATGCTGCAGCGCGGGTAAATTGTAAAAAATAAGAGAGGCTGACCTTTTGGGACAGCCTCTGGTATATATACAAAATCAAGAAACGAATTAGTTAGACATTGGCCTGTAATACTTCATAGCTTCGGGTACTATTTTCTGAAGATCCCTGATGCGCTGTTCGTTGGTTGGGTGCGACCTGAGTATCGTTGGGACATTAGATGATCCTCCAGCCTGCGCCATTCTTGTCCAGAATGGGATGGCTTCCTGGGGGTTATAGCCTGCCAATGCTGCAAAGCGTAAGCCATAGCGGTCAGCTTCTGATTCCTGTGCACGGGAGTTAGGCAAGATCATGGTAGTCGTAGCAACAGGTGCATATACTGCTCCGAAAATATTTCCCAGCGCCTGATTTTGTGAACCGATAACAGCGCCGGCAATTTGTCCGCCATATTGTGCAGCAACAGCGCGGCTCATTCTTTCAGAGCCATGTTGCAAGATAGCATGTGCAATTTCATGCCCCATTACAACAGCTACACCTGCTTCGTTTTGCGCCACCGGTAAAAGGCCTGTGTAGATCACCACTTTACCTCCCGGCATACAAAATGCATTTACATCTTTTCCCTGCACCAGGTTAAATTCCCATTTATACCCTTGTAATTCTTTTCCTAAACCCTGCTGCGTATAGTACTGGGTAATGGCGTTAGCGATCCTCTTCCCCACGCGCTGTACCATTGCATATTCTTTGCTCATAGAGCTGTTTGCAGTTACCACGTTATTCTCAGCCAGAAACTGCCTGTATTGGGTTACAGCCATTTCCTGCAACTGTGATTCTGAGACTATATTAAGCTGGTTTCTGCCTGTGATCGCATTCCTGGAACATCCTGTTAAAACAAAAGCTCCTATAAGCGATCCTAGTAATAATTTTTTCATGATGTGTTGCTTTTAAAGTTATATAATTGTAGCAAAACAATATTTGTACCAAAAAATGTTGATCTCTAACAAAGCCTTCGATCGGTAGTTTTAAAAAACCGGTGAGGTCTCCGGCAATAAAATATTCAATACAATCTATGGGTTAATCTCCGTCGTTCAGGTTTTGCCGACGGTTTTTCCTGGCTTTTCTCCTGTCTCTATGTTTTAAAATGGGTACCTTATTTTCCGTGCCCTGCAGAAGGCGGTTGATGTTTTTCTGATGCGTTAATACGATCATCAAAGCTACCACCACCGAAAAAACTTTATAGGATTGAGCCTCTACATTAAAAATAAAAAGAATAAAAACCGCAAAAGCAATGCCTGCGAGTATAGAGCTTAAAGAAACAAAGCGTGTAAGAAATAATACCAGCAGAAATACTGCTGCACAACACATGGCTACCAAAGGCTGAATGGCTATTACCATGCCGAACAGGGTTGCCACACCTTTTCCTCCTTTAAAATTTGCCCAGACAGGGAATATATGCCCCAACACTGCTGTAAGCCCCAAACCGATCATAAAATTCACGCGCATGATCTCGGCATCTGCACCAACATATTTTGGCAAAAATATAAAAAGCGAAGTAGCCAGGAAGCCTTTCAATACATCCATGATCATTACAATAGTACCCCATTTCTTACCCAGCACACGGAAAGTATTGGTAGCGCCGGCATTGCCACTGCCGTATTCCCGGATATCAATGCCGAAAAAATGTCTGGATATCCATACCGAGGACGGTACAGAACCAATAAGATAGGCTAATATGATTAATAATAATTCCTGCATCAATGCTAAAATTAAACAGTTAGTGTTAGACTAAGATACAAAAATATGGTAAAATCGTAAATAAAAGCTTACAATACATTTAACGTATACCCAATATTATATTTGCCCAAATACCAGCGCAATCCATTGTAGCTTATTGCTTCCTGATATTTTTTGCAGTTGATACTTTAAAGCTTCCGCTACAATATCCTGCTCGTCTTCCCGGAGCAATCCGCTCATAAGCAGCGTACCGCCATATTTAAGCTGCGAAGCTAACACCGCCATATTTTCCAGCAATACGTTTTTATTGATGTTGGCCAGTATAATATCAAATTGCTGATTTACGGCAGCAGTGTCTGCCCTCTTCACAGTTATTTGTGTACAATGATTTTTATCTGCATTCTCTTTGGCATTTTCTATTGACCACTCATCGTTGTCAATGGCCGTCACGGATTCGGCGCCCAGTTTTTCAGCAAGTATTGCCAGCACGCCGGTGCCTGTGCCAAAGTCAAAAATATGTTTACCAGCAAAATCAAGCTTTGACATTTGCTCAATCATCATAAAGGTGGTGGCATGGTGGCCGGTGCCGAAACTCATTTTAGGTGTGATCAATATTTCATGCTGCACATTTTTGAATGGCTGATGAAAGTGTGCACGGATGCCTGCAAAATCACCAACGGTCACAGCATCAAAATTCGATTCCCACAGGGCATTCCAGTTTGTCTCTTGGATGTCTTCTTCTGTGTAGCTGAACTCATGCAATCCGGCTAACTGCTGCAAACGCTTCATATCTACAGAGGATGCATTACCAAACGCTTTCAGTTCATTTTCACTTTCTTCAAACCCGTCAAAGCCTGTACAAGACAGCAAAGCGATCAGTAAATCTCTGCGTTCCGGCGTTAATTCTGCTATTTTTATTTGTTTATAATGCTGCATGTTTTGTAGAGTTCATTTCAAAAATACTGTTTTTTGTTTTTCGGCTTTAATAAAAGATTTTTGCAGTATGAACACAGGGAAATATTCGATGTTTGAAAACCGGCTGCAGAAAGTGTATAAGCACAAAAGCAAACTGGCACGGAGGCAAAACATTTCGTGCTACCGTGTTTATGATCATGACCTGCCCGAGTTTCCGTTCAGCATAGAACTTTACGGTGATAAAGTATATGTAGCCGAATACCTGCGCCGGCACGGGATGGACGAAGAAGTGCATGAACAGTGGCTTGGCGAATGTTTACAGACCATCGCACAAATATTGAATGTGCCGGAAGAAAAAATTTTTGTGCGCCAGAGAAGAACAATGTCTCACCGGGTAGCAGGCGCTCAATACCAGAAAGCCGAGGAGGAAGAAAGCCATTCCTTTACGGCAGAAGAAAACAATTTAAAGTTTAAAGTCAACCTTACCGATTACCTGGATACAGGACTATTTCTTGATCACCGCGTTACACGCAGCATGGTGATGCAAGAAAGCAGCGGTAAGGATGTGCTGAATTTGTTTTGTTACACCGGTTCATTCTCTGTATACGCAGCCGCGGGAAATGCAGCAAGCATTACATCAGTAGACCTTTCAAAAACTTACCTGGCATGGGCACAGGAAAATTTTAAGCTTAATAATTTCTCCGACAAAAACTATTATTTTATACATGCAGATGTAAAGCAATACCTGAAAACATTGCAGCCCTGTAGCTTTGACCTCATAGTAATGGATCCGCCTACTTTCAGCAACAGCAAACGCATGAAAGATTTTCTTGAGATACAGAGCGATCACACTGAACTTATCAATGATTGTCTGCGGTCTTTAAAAGATAATGGCGTAATTTATTTCAGTACCAACTACACCAAATTTGCATTAGATGAACAAAATATTCGTGCAGCTAAAATAAAAGACATTACCAAAGCTACTACCCCGTTTGATTTTGAAGGCAAACTAAAAAGATGGTGTTATAAAATATGGAAATAAAATTTCAGTTACAATTGCGTGTTTTGTACTTTTGCCATCCTTAAAAATTTAAAACTTTCTGAGATGAAGTACGCAGTTTTATTCACTTTTTTGTTATTCTCAGTGATCAGCGGATATAGCCAGCGCTTACTTACAGACGTAGTAGATACCATAGTTTTAAAAGGCAGGCAGGTAAAGATCATTGATGATGAAGTAAGCAACCTTTCTTTCTCAGGGTACATGCAACCGCAGTTTCAAGTAGCGCAGCAAAAGGGCGTGGATGCAGATTACCAGGGCGGCGCTTTTGCAGAAAATTCGGATAACCGCTTCAGGTTGAGGAGAGGACGCTTAAGGGCAGACTATGTGCACTTTCACAAAGATGGTTCGCCCGCTACATTTTTTGTTTTCCAGTTCGATGGTACAGAGCAGGGCGTGAATATCAGGGATTTCTGGGGAAGGTATTACGAAAACAAGCTGCATTTGTTTTCTTTGACCGCAGGCGTGATGGCGCGGCCTTTTGGCTTTGAGCTGCAATTAAGTTCTTCCCAGAGAGAAGCAGCAGAGCGCGGGCGCATGTCGCAGATATTGATGAAGACCGAGCGCGACCTGGGAGTTGAACTTTCCATTAACCCGCGTAAGGCCAAAAACTTTTTAAAGCATGTGCAGTTAGATTTTGCAGTTTATAACGGCCAGGGACTTTCAGGACCAAGAGAATTCGACAATAAAAAAGACATCGTTACCAGGCTCTCTGCAAAACCTGTGGAAATAGCTCCTTTAAACAACCTGGCCATAGGCGGCGGCGTCAGCGCTTTGTTGGGCGGCATTGTAAGCGAAGCGCCTGAATATTATGCTATGCAACAAACCGGCAATACCTGGGGCATGCAGCTGCAAAGCGGCGATAATACCCAAAAGTTTGCACCACGCAAATATTACGGCGCTGATATAGCAATAGAAACCGCTTCAAAGAACTGGAAAACAGAAATGAGGGCAGAATATATTTTTGGATTGCAAACAGGAACTAAAGACCACTCCTCTACTCCCGGCAGTTACCCTGTAAACAATAACATAAAACAACCCCTATACACCCGTCCTTTTGACGGCGCTTATTTTAACCTGGTACAGAATATTGCAGGCAAAAAAAACCAGTTGGTACTGAAGTACGACTGGTACGACCCCAACACCAAAGTCAGTGGCCGGGAAATTGATAAAACCTATGGCCTCTCCAAAGCTGATATACGCTATAACACAATAGGCATGGGCTTTCTGAGGCACATCAACAATCACTTAAAGATTCTATTCTGGTATGATCATATCAGAAATGAAGCAACCAGCATCGCGGGCTTCGAGCAGGATGTAAAAGACAATATCTTCACGCTCAGGACACAATTTATGTTTTAATATTTTTTTGAATATGTAAATATTGTAGCGTAATTTTAAAGGGTTAACATTTTATCTTATAAAAACCTTTTTTAATGAAAAAGTATTACGCAGTATTTCTGTTTATTTTTTTAAGTTGTTTTCAGTTGAATGCACAACTAATGGCAGAGGATATAAACTCTCCTGAAACTGAAAAAATCAACCTGGGTATCGGTGTGGGATTTGAGTATGGCAACATCGGCGCCAACCTTCTTTTTTATCCGCAAAAGAATATAGGCCTGTTCGCCGGTGGCGGTTACAATCTCTTAGGATTCAGTTACAACGCGGGGCTGAAGGGAAGATTCTTTATAAATGAAACCAGTCGCGTAGTACCTTTTCTGACAGCCATGTATGGCAATAATTCCACAGTAGTGATTAAAGATGCCCACAATCTCAGCAAGGCGTTTTACGCGCCGACATTTGGTGCAGGTGTAGACTGGTATCCGGGCAACGGCATCAGGAAACATTATATTTCATTGGCTTTGAATGTACCTGTCAGGGGTGATGAGCCAGAAGCATACAGAACATACCTTAAGCAGCAAAAAGGTGTGGAATTTAAGAATGAGTTCAGCCCTGTAGGCTTCTCCGTCGGCTACCGTTTCAGGTTAAATTAACTATCACAACACTACTTTTTGCAGGATAACATGGACGTACAGCAAATAATTTCAGCCATCGGGTTACAAGTAATAAACCATCTGCCCGTGTATGGCGGCGACATCAATAAAACATATCGCCTGCAAACTGCTGATGAAATTTTTTTCCTGAAAGTAAATGACAGCGCAGCTTTCCCGGAGATGTTCCGAAAGGAAGCTGAAGGGCTTACTGCGCTGAGAAAACACTTTTCACTTACAGTGCCGGAAGTTTTAAAACATGGCGAAGCGGCGGGCAAACAATACCTGCTAATGAACTTCATTGAAAAAGGATCGCCGCAAAAGCACTTCTGGCAAAGCTTCGGCACTGCGCTTGCAGAAATGCATAAAAAGCCTGATGCCTGTTTTGGCTGGTACGAAAACAATTACATAGGCAGCATAATTCAAAGCAATGAACAAACAACAAGCTGGCAGCAATTTTATGGCGGAATGCGCATCCTGCCTTTGGTACGCCAGCTTTATGACAGCGGCCATTTCAATAAAACGGATGTATTGCAGGCAGAAAAACTATGCAAAGAAGCGGGCAATCTTTTTCCCGAAGAAGCTCCTGCATTGCTGCATGGAGATCTCTGGTCAGGCAACTTCTGTGTGGCAGCAAATGGCAATGCTGCAATTTATGACCCTGCGGTTTATTATGGACACAGGGAAATGGACCTGGGCATGACCAGGCTTTTCGGAGGCTTTGACCGTGCATTTTATGAAGCCTACAATGCCGCCTACCCTTTAGAGCCGGGATGGCGGCAACGCCTTCCGCTGACTCAGCTATACCCCCTGCTGGTACATGCTATTTTATTTGGCGGCCACTATCTGCATAGTGTAAGAAACACCCTGCAGGATTTCAAATAATACAGGCAAGCCTAAAAGCATTATATTTGTTGTGTTTCATGCTAAGGCAGTTTAACTCTATGAGTTGCCTACATGAATTTTGCAAACCATAACGCAATATACATAATGAGATTTTTATTTTTTACATTAGCAATGGTAATAAGTATGAGTGCCGGAGCACAAACTAAATTTACACCGGAAATACTCTGGAAGTTAGGCAGGGTAAGCGGCTTGGGCTTGTCTAAAGACAAGCGGTATGTTTTGTATGAAGTATCCCTGCCAGATATGCAGGATAATAAAATCAATAAAAAAACATACAGGATCTTTATCAACGGCGGTACGCCAGAAGAAGTAACGGACAAGTTTGAATTTATGGCCAATGACCGCATATCGCCAAACGGGCATTTTATTTTAAGCAGCGAAGAGGTAAGGCTGGAAAATGTGATGGGCAAAGACAGGTATGAAGACCTTGATAAAACTACCGGGCAGGTCTACACTTCTCTGAATTACAGGCATTGGGACAAATATTTCAACGGAAATTTTTCGCATGTATTCTACGCTCCTTATAAAGATGGCGTTGCCGGTGAGAAAAAAGATATTATGCCGGGGGAGCCATTCTTTGCACCGCAACAACCTTTTGGCGGCGATGAAGATTTTATCTGGTCGCCGGACAGTAAAAACATTCTTTACGTAAGCAAGAAAAAGTATGGTACCGAATACGCACTAAGCACCAACACAGATATTTTTAGCTACAACTTATCAACTGGCAAAACCACCAATCTCACGCACGCAAACAAAGGTTATGACGTTGCTCCGGACTTTGGCAGGCAGGGAATACTGGCATGGCTGCAAATGAAGCGCGACGGCTACGAAGCCGATAAACAGGACATTGTAGTGATGCACGGAAAAAATACCATCAACCTTACCGGCCATGCAGATCACATACATGTGGATAATTTTAAATGGGCTGAAGACGGCAGAAATATTTTCTTCATTGCACCTGTTGACGGCACTTTGCAGTTGTTTAGCGTAAATGATATCGGGCTAACCAAAGCTACACCTGTGATAAAACAATTAACCAAAGGTGATTTCAATATCAAAAGCATCATTGGCGAAACGGGTTCCGAACTGGTGGTGATGAAAGAAGATTTTAACCGTGCTGCTGAAATCTTTAAAGTAAATCTTGCCACAGGCAAGCTAATGCAGCTTACACATGTGAATGATGATATTTACAAAAATATTGTTCCTTCTCAAACAGAGCGCCGTTGGATAAAAACTACCGATAACAAAAGAATGATGGAGTGGATCGTGTACCCGCCGGATTTTGACCCAAACAAAAAATATCCTGTGCTGCTATACTGCGAAGGCGGCCCGCAATCTGCGCTTACACAATTTTATTCCTTCCGGTGGAACGTACAGGTGATGGCTGCCCAGGGATATATTGTACTATTGCCATCCAGGCGCGGCATGCCCGGTTTTGGCACTGCCTGGAATGAACAGATCAGCAAAGACTGGGGCGGCCAGGTGATAGATGATTACCTCGCTGCCATTGATGATCTGTCTAAGGAAAAATTTGTGGATACAGGGCGGAGGGGCGCAATTGGCGCCAGTTTCGGAGGATATTCCGTGTTTAAATTAGCAGGCTTGCACAACAACCGGTTTAAGACATTTATTGCACATAATGGTGTATTTGATTTTAGAAGCATGTATGGTACTACAGAAGAAATGTGGTTTGCAAACTGGGAATTGGGCGGTCCGTACTGGCAAAAAGATGATGAAAGCATACAGTATACCTATGCGCAATCGCCGAGCAACTTTGTAGATAAATGGAACACGCCTATCTACATTATACAAAACGAAAAAGACTACCGCGTACCTTTTGAGCAGGGGCAGCAGGCATTCCAGGCTGCGCAGTTGAGAGGGATCAAAAGCAAGCTGCTGGTCTTCCCGGATGAGAATCACTGGGTATTGAAGCCGCAGAATGGCCTCCTTTGGCAGAGAGAATTTTTCTCCTGGCTGAAAGAAACGCTGTAATCAAGGTTTGCGTGGTAAAATAGCATACAGGTTTCACACAGAGTAAAGTGAGGTTAAATATCCTCCGCGGCCTTAGCTTCTTCTCTTTGCGCGCTTGGCGTGGAAAAATAATTCAGGTTTCTCGCAGAGGGCGCTAACTTGTGCGCAAGAACGACGCTTTGCGGCATTGATACAATCTTAGCGTTCTTTGATTCTTCTCTTTGCGCGCTTTGCGTGGAAAAATAATTCAACCTTCTCGCAGAGGGCGCTAAGGGGAACGCTGAGAATTCGCAAAGATTAGTGTGATTAATATAAAAGTTCAATCCTCTTCGCACCTTAGCTTCCTTCTCTTTGCGTGGAAAAAATTAAACAGATGCAGAAATTAAATTACCACAGCAGTTCCTGAAACACTCACCATCAGCATGCTGCCGCCTGAACCCAAAACTTCATAATCCACATCAATTCCAATGACAGCATTGGCGCCCATTTGCGCCGCCCTCTGTTCCATTTCACGCAAAGAAGTCTCGCGTGCTTCCGTCAGCACGCCTTCATAAGAACCGGATCTTCCGCCAACAATATCGCGCACGGAAGCAAACAGGTCTTTCACAATATTGGCGCCGATTATTGTCTCACCAAATACAATCCCTTTATGTTCTTTTACCGGATGCCCTTCCACGAAAGTTGTAGTAGTTAATAGCATGTATATGATTTTAAAGCAAGTTACTAAAAATAATTGCTACACGTTTTACCGGAAATAAATAATTTACCATTCGTGAATATCCATCACACATCATCACAAAAAAATCCCGGCAAAAAACTACCGGGATCTTTACATATAGTTTGCTGTATTATTTCTTCATATACATCACGTCTTTCACCAGTTTCACTGTTCTTTCCACGCTTGGCAGGTAGGCTTCTACCAGTGTAGGTGCATAGTGCATAGGCGCATCTGCAGCAGTAATGCGGCGGATAGGAGCATCCAGGTAATCGAAGCCTTCTTTCTGGATCCTGTAAGACACCTCAGAGCTTACGGACGCAAACGGCCATTGCTCTTCCACAATTACCAGCCGGTTTGTTTTCTTCACACTTTCCAGAACGGTTCTCCAATCCAGCGGGCGGATTGTTCTTAAATCTATTACTTCCGCGCTCACCCCTTCTTTTTCGAGTTCTTCGGCAGCCTTTAAAGCTACTTTCATCATTTTATTAAAAGATACGATCGTTACATCTTTCCCCTGCCTTTTTACATCAGCTTTACCCAGCTCAATGTAGTATTCTTCTTCGGGTACTTCAGACTTATCGCCATACATCACCTCGCTCTCCATAAAAATCACCGGGTCTTCTTCATAGCGGATAGCCTGTTTTAATAAACCTTTCGCGTCATAACCGTTGGACACTGATACAACTTTCAATCCGGGTATATTGGCATACAACGCCTCAAAAGCTGTGGAGTGCTGGGCGCCTAACTGGCCGGCGCTGCCGTTTGGCCCTCTGAAAACGATGGGGCAGCCAAGCTGGCCGCCGCTCATTGCCAGCATTTTTGAAGCCGAATTCAGTATCTGATCTAAGGCGAGAACTGCAAAGTTCCAGGTCATAAATTCTACCACGGGACGCAAGCCATTTTGTGCTGCGCCTACGCCAATAGCAGCAAAGCCCAGTTCAGCAATCGGCGTATCGATCACTCTTTTCGGACCGAATTCGGCCAACATGCCCTGGCTCACTTTGTAGGCTCCGTTATATTCGGCAACTTCCTCACCCATTAAGAATACATTCTCATCCCTTCTCATCTCCTCACTCATTGCCTCACGCAAGGCTTCACGAAAAGCTATTTGTCGCATAAATATTAGTTATTAGTTTTAATACAATTTTTTTTATTCGCGTGGCGAAGTTAATAAAAAACTTTTATTCCAAAGAGAATTGCAACGGTTAAATGCAGCGGTGCAAAACATAGTGATTATGCTTGTCTTATGCTTCGTCGCTGGCAAGGAAAGGATAGCCGTAATCCACGGGCGGATCAAAGGTTTCTTTAATGGTCCGCGCACTCAGCCAACGGTATAAATTGATCATGCTGCCTGCCTTATCGTTGGTGCCGGAAGCCCGCGCACCGCCAAACGGCTGCTGTCCTACTACTGCTCCTGTAGGCTTATCGTTGATGTAAAAATTGCCCGCAGCATGGCGTAGTTTCGAGGTTGCCAATGCAATGGCATCCCTGTCGCGCGCTATGATGGAGCCTGTTAACGCATAGGGAGAAGTACCATTTACCAGTTTCAACGTTTCTTCAAATTTATCTGCATCATACACATAGATGGTGAGTACGGGGCCGAATATCTCCTCACACATGGTCACATATTCCGGATCGGAGGTTTCTATGATGGTAGGCTCTATAAAATAGCCTTTGGATTTATCATATTTTCCGCCTGCGATGATCTTTACTTTTTCGTCATTCGATGCGCTGTCTATATAGGCTGCTATTTTATCAAAGCTTTTTTCATCAATTACGGCATTGATAAAGTTGCCGAAATCTTCCACGCCGCCCATTTTGAAAGACTGCACCATTTCCAGCAGTTTTGCTTTGATGTCTTCTGCTATGTTGGATGGCAGGTAAGCCCTGGATGCTGCAGAACATTTCTGTCCCTGGAATTCGAATGCGCCACGTGCCAGCGCTGTAGCGGTAACGGCCACATCAGCCGATTTGTGCACCATTACAAAATCTTTTCCACCGGTCTCGCCTACTATGCGCGGGTATGTTTTATAAACCTGCATGTTGGCGCCGATCGTTTTCCATATCTCGTTAAAAACGCCCGAGGAGCCTGTAAAATGTATGCCTGCAAAATCAGGATGCGAAAACACCACTTTGCCCAAAGTACTACCAGGTACAAACACCAGGTTGATGACGCCGGCAGGCAAGCCCGCTTCCATTAGTATTTTCATAATCCAGGATGCGCTGTACACCTGTGTGTTAGACACTTTCCATACAACCGTATTGCCGCACATAGCCGCACTTGTGGGCAGGTTGCCGGCAATAGCTGTAAAGTTAAACGGCGTTAAGGCCAGCACAAAACCTTCCAGTGCACGCCATTCGGTTCGGTTGTGTACACCGGGCGAGGATACGGGCTGCTGCCTGTAGATCTCGCTGAGGAAATGCACATTATATCTTAAAAAATCTATCAGTTCGCAGGCGCTGTCTATTTCTGCCTGGTAAGCATTCTTGCTCTGACCCAGCATGGTAGCTGCATTGAACTGGTAACGGTATTTGGTTGCAATAAGGTCAGCGGTTTTAAGAAATATGCCTGCGCGGTCTTCCCAGGACATATTTTCCCAGCTTTCTTTTGCCTGCAAGGCTGCGTCAATAGCTGCATTGATCTCCTGCTCGCCGCCTTCGTAATAATGCCCTAATGTATGGCCTATTTCATGCGGAGGATGGATGGAAACCTTTTTAGCGGTTTTTACAAATTCTCCTCCAATAACCATAGGAATATCTAATGTTGTTTGCCTGGCATCTGATAACGCCTTTTTAAGGGCTGCCCTTTCGGGAGAGCCGGGAGCATAGTGCTGTACCGGCTCATTTGCCGGCTGAGGATAATTAAAATAACCTAAGTTCATATTTGCAGTTTATATTTTAAATTGATAATCCACCCGGTATCATTGCTTGCACGGGTGAATGAAGGTACGTGTAATTGCTAAGCCTGTGCCGCAGGCCCGCCAAAGTTCAGCGGCAACTCTATGTCCTGCAGATCGTTGATAGTGCCGTGTTGTGCTTCGTAGTTATTTACATTATCAACAATAGCGCGCATGAGCCTTTTAGCATGCATGGGAGCGAGTATAATTCTTGATTTTACTTTGCTTTTGGGTGTTCCCGGCATTACATTCACAAAGTCAAGTATAAACTCTGCATGGCTGTGTGTAATGATCGCCAGGTTGGAATAATTGCCTTCTGCAACTTCTTCGCTGATCTCAATATTCAATTGGTTAGGGTTGTTCTCCTGATTATTGTCCATAATTTTCTTTTCAACAAAAATACAAAAAGAAAGTTCTTACATCCCCGAAACGAACGTTAATATTACTTTTCGTAAAAAGATAATACCGGGATAGAACTTACTTTGGTAATCTGCCTGCTGCGGCTGTTGTGCCTGAGCCTGTCGAAAAAGCCGTGCTTCTGGGGAATGATCACCAGCCAGTCGAAGTTATTAGCTGAAAGAAAGTTCTGCATGCCTATTTCAAAATTATCAGACTCCCAGGATTCGTACCGCGGGTTCATATCTTTCAGAGCTTCTTTGAGGTTGGCAGGAGGCTCGGCGTATTCATCAACCTTATGCACGTTAAACACCGTTAATTGACCTGAAAATAATTTTGCCCATTCTTTAATGTAATGAAATGGCGTGTTCTCATTTACTTTCTGATAATTCACCGCATAGCAAAGATGCTGTACACCGGCCCATTTAGCATTTTTAGGTACAATCAAAACGGGTACATCAAAGGAGCGCAAGGCAGTAACGGCGGTACTTCCCCAAAGAAAGCTGTCGTTCTCGCCGCTCATGCCAAATACGATCAGGCATGGTTTTATACGCGAAGAAATATCGTTGATACAATCGATGATCCTGCCGATACACGATTGAAATGTTACTTCTACAGAGGGGTTTAATTCTTTGAGCCTTTCCACTTCTGCTACAAGAGATTCCTGGGTATTCTTTTCAATTTCCTCAATATCTATGTATTGCATACCCGAATCGGAAAAAGTAAACGGCACATCAAATGCATGCACCAGTTCCACGGAGGTATGCAGGTGTTTTGCCAGGTCAATGGCATATTCGGAGGCATTCTTTGCCGAAGCGGAAAAATCTGTGGCTACGAGTATTGTATGCATGTTGTAATGTTTATTATCTTAAATGCTATAGCTGCATGTTGCTACGCCTGTCATCATCTTCACTATCACGGTAACAAAACAGTTATATAAAAATACAAAAAATAATTAGATCAAACAGCAGGGCATACTATTTTGACTATTCCATGTCGGTTGCCGTAAAACCAAAAGGCAGCAGAAAGCCTGCTTCGGGTATTACATATACCTTACCGCTTTGCCCGCCGAGAATGACGCGGATTTTCTTTTTCAACCTGTTCTCATATTCTGCAATTGTCTGCCTGCAAATGCCGCAGGGGGATATAGGCTTGTCGTTGGCACCTTTTTCATTGAAATAACTCACCGCCAGCGCTTCAATCGCCACGCCGGGCTGTACAGAAGATATTGTACCCAGCAATGTGCGCTCTGCACAAACGGTTACCGGGAAGCTGGCATTTTCCTGGTTAGCGCCGGTGAGCACTACGCCGTTTTCAAGCAACGCCGCAGCGCCTACATGGAAATGCGAGTACGGCACATAAGCCAGCGCGGTAGCTTCCTTTGCTTTCAGGAGCAACGCCTTATCCTGCTGCGGCAGCTCGTCTATACTGTTGTACTCTTCGTAAGAAAAGTCAATTTTTCTGACTTCCATATTTTATATTTAAACGAAAAAAGTCCCCGTAAAAACAAAGGGACTTCAAATTTAATATATTTTAATGATTATTTAATGCTGCGGAAAATTCTGTTCCAGCGCGGGCCGTTTTGCCAGCTGAACCAGATGAGTGAAGCTTTGCCCACGATATGTGTTTCCGGCACAAAGCCCCAGAAGCGGCTGTCCTGGCTCCGGTGGCGGTTATCCCCCATCATCCAGTAATAATCATAGGCGAAAGTGTATTGGCTGGCGGGCTTGCCGTCAATAATATACTGGCCATTATTTTCAATTAAAGTATGCCCTTCGTAATTTGTTATCAGCCTGCGGTAGATATCTATGTTCTGCGCATTCAGCTCTACAGTAGCGCCTTTTTTAGGGATGTACAAGGGCCCGAAATTGTCGGAAGACCAGCGGTGCGTACCACCGTTCGGGAATATCCATGAGGAAGCTGTGGTATCTACATCAGGTACTATGCTCAATACATTGGGAAGCGTTTTTAATTTATTTACGTCTTCCGGGCGCATCGTTATCCTGAACAGGTTGTTGCCCATCGGCTCAAATTCAGGAGAGTCGGAAGCGTTGACCGGTACCAGCTTTACATGCATTTCATCCTGCAAAAAATCATTCGGTATGCTTTGCCCGTTTGTAGTAACCACATACGCCATCTGAGAATTAGGTGGTACAACCGCGGGCTGACCGTTTATATATAAAATGCTTTCTTTCAGGTAAACCGTATCACCGGGAAGCCCCGTACAGCGCTTGATGTAATTGTCGGTTTTATCCCGTGGATGCACCAGTATATCAGGGTATTCATAGCGAAGCGCTTCCCTGTTGCCATTGAACTGCTCTCTTAATACATCGTAATAAGGCCTTGCGGAGCCAAAGCCTGCTTCGTTAATGATGGTATCTCCTGCCGGAAAATTAAATACAACCACATCATTTCGCTGAACTTTTCCTGCGCCCGGCAATCTTTTATAAGGAAACTTCACCCACTTTACATAAGACGGCCTTGTAGAAGAGCCGGGCATGGTATTGTGTACAAAGGGAAAGCTCAAGGGCGTTTCCGGTATCCGCGCGCCGTAGCTCATTTTATTTACAAAAAGAAAATCATTGATGAGCAGTGTTTTTTCCATGCTGCCTGTAGGTATTACATACGCCTCAAAAATGAAAGTGCGTATAATAGTGGCGGCCACTGTAGCAAAAACGAGGGCATCTATCCATTCCCGCAAAGAGCTCTTTTTGTAATGCTTTACGCCTTCGGGGCCTATCCAGCGTACATCCTTGGAGAACCCAAGGTAGGGCAAATAAGCAAAAGGAGCAAACACGGTAAGGGTATGTGAAAGCAGGTCAAACTTGCCGAAATGCATCACAAAAATAATGGTGATCCAGATGGTAATAAAAATACCGGCAAACGGCAGCAACTGCAGCCAGAACCAGATCTTTTTTATGCCGCACTTCTCAACGATCAGCCAGGTATTATAAAAAGGTATAAAGGCTTTCCAGGGTTCAATGCCTGCTTTCCTGAACATACCGTACATACCCACGTGCCAGCCAATAAAACATATAATTAAGTAGATCCAAAACATGTTTAAATATTAAATATGAAAAGCAAATGTAAATCAATCTTCGCACTTATTATTTCTCCGGTTAAAAACATTTTGTTTTAAGTACTATTACAAACAGCACAGGAATCGGAAAGCAAGTTTTAAAATGCTTTTATGGCAGCACTGATAATTGAATAATAACCACAACGTACACATAAAGAATATTTTTTATTTTTTACAAACCTTCATACATTAGCATACTGTACTGTACAACTTCGCTTAAATGTCTGCTAATGAAATAGCCATAAGCAAAGTTGCATACCAACCGCGGATGAATAAAGGCTATTCCATGCGACCATTAAAAACAGCCGCAAAGCGGCGAATTAAAAATTATACACATGAAAAAAATTATTATTTTGTTGGTTTTGGCAGTTGCACTGATAACTGCCTGTAAAAAAGACAACATCCACTCCGCTCAATTAAGCATTGAGGGTTTAACCAAAGAAAATTACCCTAAGATAGACGGCTCTACATCTACACTGCCATTGCAACAAATTATTGCCTGCAAGCTTTTGCATATGCGTTATGAATGGATGCAGGCCCTGCATTATGACGGTACCTATTTCATAACAGCGGCTGATGGCCAGGATACAGATAAATTTTTGGGTAAAAATATTGTTCATCACGGCACACATCAGGCATATATAAACCTGATTGATAACAAAGCCGACCTTATTCTGGTAGCACGCTTACCATCGGCAGATGAGCTTGCCCATGCAGATACTAAAAATATACATTTTACCATTACGCCTATTGCCTTAGATGCATTTACGTTTATTGTTAACCCTGAAAATCCTGTCAAAATACTTACCACCAAACAAATACAGGATATCTATACCGGCAAAATAAACAACTGGAAAGAAGTAGGCGGAAATGACGCACCGATAAAACCTTATAAGCGAAATACAAACTCGGGGAGCCAGGAATTAATGGAAAGCCTGGTGATGAAAGGTTTAACGATGAACAATTTTCCTGTTGAAGTAATAGGCGGCATGATGGGAGCCTTTTCAAGTGTAGGAAATGACAGGAACGCTCTTTGCTATACTGTTTATTATTATAAAGAAGTAATGGTACGTGGAAATATTGTCAAACACATTTCAGTAGATGGCGTTTATCCTGACAAAAATACCATCAGGCGTAAAGAATACCCTTTTACCACAGAGGTATATGCCGTTGTGCGGGAAGATGTAGATAAAAACTCCCCCGCATATAAACTCTACCAGGCATTGCTCACCAAAAACGGCCAGGAGGTTATCGCAGAAAGCGGATATATACAGATAAAATAACCCTGGTAAAAGCATGCTGTATCTCTTTTTCAATCAATATACAGCACGTGTATTGTATTGTGATATATATCACAAAATGCACGGGACTTATAAATTATATTTGCTTTCAAATTTCCGACAATGCACAACGTAACACCCTACTGGAACAAAGCGATATCTTTGGAAGAATATCTCCGGGACATTGATAATGCCATAGCAGGCAATACCAACCCGGAATATGCCCCTTTCTACGAGTTGAATAAGAAAAGAATTGAACGGCTACTGAAAACTTACCAGCCTTCTGAAGAACAGAAACTGCTGCTTCAATCAAAAGAGTTTAAAGGTAAAGTGCTCATTATATCCGAAGGATGGTGCGGTGATGCGGCACAAAGTGTTCCGGTAGTATACAAGTTCTTCTCTCCGGTTGGCGAAGTAAAAATTATCTACCGTGATACAAATAATTTAATAGATTCTTACCTGACAAACGGCGCCAAGTCAATTCCTGTTGTTTTATTACTTAATGAAAGCAATGATGTTGTAGCCCAATGGGGACCGCGGCCGGCATATGGCGATGAGCTATTAAAAAAATTCAAAACAGATCCAGTAGAATATCCTAAGGAGCAGTTCCTGCAAGACCTCCAGGTGGCTTACAACAAAGACAAAGGCAATGCTATTGCCAATGAATTGCTGTCACTGCTCTGATAACAGGATTTACAGTGATCGCATCAAACCGCCGTCAATAGTAATGTTGGTGCCGGTAATATATGCTGCATATTCGGAAGCAAGGAAGGCAACAAGGTAACCCATTTCTTCGGGCCGGCCTGTACGCCCGGCAGGGATCTGCTGTTCCATTTGCTTAAGCGCATCTTCAAAAGATATATGTTTTTGCGTAGCCTGGCCTTCAATCAGCGACTTCAGGCGTTCTGTAAAAAAGTTGCCGGTTAGAATATTGTTTACCGTAATATTATCTTTAGCAACCTGGCCTGCAAGCGACTTGGCCCATGCTGTAACTGCGCTGCGCATAGCGTTGGACAACACCAGGTTGTCAACAGGCTCCTGCACAGTGCGGGAAGCAAGGTTGATGATCCTGCCCCATTGTTGCCGCTGCATGTGCGGCAGCGCCAGCGATGTTGTAAGTGATGCACTTTGAAATAACAGATCAAATGCCTGGCGGTAATCTTCACTGTTTTTTTCCAGCGCGGTGCCCGCAGCTGGGCCGTTGGTATTATTTACCAGTATATCCACTATATGCTCATTGAAGTAATTGTCAATTTTGCTTTTATAACCCATAAAGTCCGTAAAATCTACCGCGAGATAATCATGCTTCTGATCAAGGTCAACTGCTAACTGAGCGAGTGTATCGCGCAGTTTTTCTTCGTTCCTGGAAACCAGTGTTACAGAGGCCCCTGCCGCCGCAAGCTGCATGGCTATTGCTTTTCCCAACCCGGATGTGGCGCCCCCGACGAACGCTTTCTTATGTTGTAAATGAATGTACATGGAAGTAGTTTTGTGTAAAATAAATCATTTAATTTTAAGGAGGCAAAATCAAACTAACTTTAAAATTTTTATATGAAATAGCCGTAAGAAAGTTGTATGCCAACTGTTAATGAATAAAGGCTATTGCATGTGACGCTTAAACAGCCGCAAAGCGGCGAACTAAAAATTATACACATGAAATAACCATAAGCAAAGTTGGATACCAACCGCGGATGAATAAAGGCTATTCCATGTGACCATTAAAAACAGCCGCAAAGCGGCGAACTAAAAAATATACACATGAAATAACCGTAAAGATTAGGAATCTTTACCAACCGGGAATGATAATAAAGATTAAGGTTTTGGTTATTCCATATGACAAACAGAAAAAATTAAATATTAACACATGAAATAACCATAAGCAAAGTTGCATACCAACCGGGAATGAATATTGAATCTAAAAAAAATGGTTATTCCATGTGGCAACTGAAAAAACAAATAAATATATACACATGAAATAACCGTAAAGATTAGGAATCTATACCAACCGTGAATGAGTATGAATCTAAAAAGCTGGTTATTCCATGTGGCAACAGAAAAAATTAATTATACACACATGAAAATATTATTTTTAGCCATATGCTTGCTTATTATGAATATTGTAGGCTTCGGTCAATTTGAAAAAAGTAAATTAAAAAACTGGCTGCAACAGAATTATGACACAACAATTGCGGTGTACAATTATTCATCCTGGTCACAGGAATTTAATCTAAAAATTATTGCCAAAAATGAAAATAATATTGATTTCTTTTCTTACCAAAACCCATATTCTTTTTACCGGCGCGACAATAAGCATATAAGCGGCATGCAACAAACGGAACTTTCTGCAGAGTATAGCAAAACCGAAGCTGGTAATAACAAGTACCTTAAAAAGCATTCGACAGTTAGCCCCACACAGAATGAATGGAAAATAATTAATAGTACCATCTGGCGTGCGGAGTCTGAGCCTTTAAATTATATATACAGCGAAGATACAAGCGGTAAAAGATCTTATTTTATAATCAATGATGGCCCGCAATATATCATATACCTGCTAAGTAAACACGACGTCACAGCCTTACATTTTTATGCACCTGCACACCTTGAAGAACATAGCCCCGGGAACTTCAACAGGCAAGCTGCTATAAAAGTAATGGAGATTTTAGAGAAATATTGCCGGTAAAGAACTGCAACACTATCACTGACAGGCAAATACTCCTGCAGTTTTCTTTGTGTAACTTGATGCCTCATTGCGCAACTTGCGGTAAAAATTAAAAAATGAAGCACAAAAGTTTTTCACAGGGGTTACAAGCGTAGGCAGTGCCGGGTATCTTCTCCTGAAATAGCAAAACTTCTTTTTTTGCGAACTATCCTTTACGGACTTTGTATAAACAGAATCCTTCTTTTGCGATTGCCGCAAACAACTAAAAGAATCTTATGCTATCAGAAAAAGTACACATTCTCCGTAGCGGGTTAAAATCTGAATTTATCTGTACTTCGTCATGCGCTTCGCTAACATAACGAAGAGCCCGGTTTCTCTTTGTGAAACTTTTCTACATTCTACAACTTTGCGCTAAAAGTAAAACACATAGGTTTATCAAAGGAAGACCGGATAAAGCCTTACCAAGGTATTTGCATAACATAGATTTTTATTCTTCATTATTCTTTTTGACCATTGGCTTTAGAGAATATTAAAAAAACTGCAACATTCCTGTTGCAGCCTTTATATTATCATTGTCAACATTCAATTGACCATTGTCCATTAACTAAATATCTGTTGCCTCACCGTAAGCCATAGCTGTGGCCTCTTTAAAAGCCTCGCTCATAGTCGGATGCGGATGGATGGCATTTAAAATTTCATGTGCCGTAGTTTCCAGTTTGCGTGCCACTACTGCTTCTGCAATCAATTCGGTAACGTTGTAGCCGATCATGTGTGCGCCCAACAGTTCACCATACTTGGCATCGTAAATCACTTTTACAAAGCCTTCCGTAGCGCCCGCTGCCGTAGCCTTGCCGGATGCCACAAACGGGAACTTGCCCACTTTGAGCTCATAGCCGGCTTCTTTTGCCTGGGCTTCCGTCATACCCACCGAAGAAACTTCCGGTATGCAATATGTACAACCGGGAATATTGTTATAATCAATTCCTTCAGGCTGGTGTTCAGACTTTTTATTAATAAAAGCAATATGTTCTGCTGCGTTAATGCCTTCTTTAGATGCCTTATGTGCCAAAGCCTGATGAGGCGTGCAATCTCCTATCGCATATATGCCGGGCACGCTGGTCTGCTGGAATTTATCTACTGTAATGCGGCCTTTGTCAACCTGTATACCCAAAGCTTCCAGTCCCAGGTTTTCTACGTTGGCAGCAATACCCACAGCGCTCAACACGATCTCCGCTTCTACAGTTTTCACCGAGCCGTCTTTTAATTTAATGGTAGAGATGGTCTTATCACCCTGAATATCTACTTTCTCTACGCTTGAGCTGGTCATTACTTCAATGCCCTGCTTCCTGAAACTCTTTTCCAGTTCCTTGGATACGTCTGCATCTTCCACGGGCACAATCCTGTCCAGGAATTCTACAAGCGTTACCTTGGTGCCGATGCTGTTGTAAAAATAGGCAAACTCTGTACCAATAGCTCCGGAGCCTACCACCACCATAGATTCAGGTTTTTTGGGCAGCACCAGCGCTTCGCGGTAGCCGATGATTTTTTTACCGTCCTGCGGAAGATTGGGCAACGCACGGCTTCTGGCGCCTGTAGCTATTACTATATTTTTAGCTTCCAGTGTTTGTTTACCGCCATCAGCAGCAGTTACTTCCACCTGTGTTTTTGATTTCAAAACAGCAGTGCCCATTACCACATCTATCTTATTTTTTTTCATCAGGAACTGAACACCTTTGCTCATTTTGTCTGCTACACCACGGCTTCTTTTTACGATGGCTTCAAAGTCGGCTTCAATTCTTTCAGCTTTCAAACCATATGAGTCTGCATGCTTGAAATAATCATTTACCTGTGCGCTTTTCAACAAAGCTTTGGTAGGAATACATCCCCAATTTAAACAAATACCACCCAGGCTTTCTTTTTCAATGATTGCTACTTTAAGACCTAACTGTGAAGAACGGATTGCAGCAGGATAGCCGCCCGGACCGCTACCTATAACGATAACATCGTATGCCATATTTCAGTGTTTATTTAGAATTTATAATATGCGAAAATAATGTTTTTTATTATAGGGCGCCGGTAAATTATGTGTAAAAATTTAATACTAAAAGATTGGAACGATAATTGCATTTTATAAGGAAAATGAGGAAATTAGAAAATGGAGAGAGGTGAGGTTAATTGACAAATCAGAATTGAGAATAGATAATGCGTAGATGAGGGATAAAACATAGCTGACAAGTTGCTTCATCCTATATCTTTCTCAGGATAATTATAAACTAAAAAACATATACATAAATACTTACGCATGAAATTAGCCATAAGAATGCCGCATATCAACCGCGGATGGACAAAGGCTATTCCATGTGACCATAAAGAAAAAATAAAAAATATACACATGAAAAAATGGTTATTCCATGTGGCAACTGAAAAAACAAATAAATATATACACATGAAATAGCCATAAGCCAAGTTGCATACCAACCGCGAATGAATAAAGGCTATTCCATGTGACCATAAAGAAAAATAAAAAATATACACATGAAAAAGCTACTATTACTACTAAGCGTGGTTACATTGACAGCTATGTCCTGTAAAACCACTCAACAACAGAAACAGCAAGACCTGGCAGCTATTATCGAAAGTATGCGCAACTCTATACCCGGCATTGACATAACCATGATGAACAACAGGGTAAAAGTAATGCTCACAGAAGCAGTTTATTTCAAAGTAGGCTCAGCAGAGATGAATCCAAACGCGCTGGACGAACTCGATGCAATGGCACGCATCCTGAATAAATACTCCAGAACGGTGATTGACCTGAATGGCTATACCGACAACACAGGCACCAAACAGATCAATGAAAAACTGTCTTTTGACCGTGCAGTAAGCGTAAAGAAATACCTGCAACAGCAAAACGTACGTGGAGACAGGATGCACACATTCGGCTATGCCGACAATAATCCTGTAGCTACCAATGATACCCAGGAAGGACGTGCATTGAACAGAAGAGTAGAATTTATAATTTACTACAGATAAATTAAATAACAACAGTTAACAGAGCGCACAAAGTTTATGCTTTGAGCGCTTTTTGTTTTTATATTTGACAACTTAAACAATCACATATGTATTCAAATGAACAGGCACAATTATATACCAGAGAAACGCAATCTTTTTTACAGCCCGAACAGAAAATATCGGAGTTGAATGTAGAACAACTGCGCGATGTGCTGCGCTTTCATGAATACAGGTATTATGTATCTGATGACCCTATGATTGCAGATACGGAATACGATCTGCTCCACAAAAAATTGCAGGCATTTGAAAAAGAAAACCCCGAACTGGTTACCGCCGATTCACCCACACAGCGGGTGGGCGCAGACATTACCGGCGACTTTCTTACGGTGCCGCACCTGGTGCCTATGCTGTCGCTCGAGAATTCCTACAACGCAGAAGACCTGCGCGATTGGGACAGGCGTGTAAAAGAAGGCACCAAAACCGATCAGCCTGAATACAGCGTAGAGCCTAAGTTTGACGGCGCCGGCATTTCGCTGATCTACGAAAATGACAGGCTGGTGCGCGGCACTACACGAGGCGACGGCATCCGCGGGGAAGACATTACCCAAAACATCAAACAAATACGCTCCGTACCGCTGCGGGCCCCATTTTCAAAATACAACATCCAGCAGATAGAAATACGCGGCGAAGTGATGATGTCCAAAAAATCTTTTGAAGCTTTTAACGAAAAAGTAATGGCAGCCGGCGGCACCATACTGGCCAATCCCCGCAATGCCGCCAGCGGCAGCCTGCGCATGAAAAATTCAAAAGCAGTGGCAGAAAGAAACCTGAATGCATTTTTATACCATGTAAGCGATTATACCTTATCCGGGCCAAAACCTGAAGCGCTTTCCACCCATTCCGGATCGCTGCAGATGCTGTGGGATTGCGGCTTCCGCGCGCCCAAGAAAGAACTGCATGTCTATAAAAACATTGATGAGGTGATAGCGCACGTAACAGATTATGAAGAAATGCGCGATACACTGCCCTATGAAATAGACGGCATGGTGCTGAAAGTAAACAACCTGGCTTTGCAGGATAAATTAGGCATGACCTCGCACCATCCCAGGTGGGCCATTGCTTTTAAATTCAAGGCAAGGCAGGCTACAACCGTATTGCGCCAGGTGGAATTCCAGGTGGGAAGAACCGGCGCTGTAACACCCGTTGCGAAAGTAGATCCTGTGTTTATAGGAGGCGTAACGGTGAGTTCCGTTTCATTGTTCAATGAAGATATTATTCGCGAAAAAGATTTATGCATTGGGGATACGGTGCTGGTAGAGCGGGCAGGCGACGTAATTCCCAATATTATAAAAGCACAGAAAGATGCCAGGACAGGAGCTGAGCGATGCATTATATTCCCAAAAGATTGCCCGGTTTGCGGGGCAGAACTGCACAAGCCTGAAGGTGAAAGCGTTTGGCGCTGTGTAAATGCCAATTGCGAAGCGCAGGTAGTGGAAAGGCTGATACATTTTGTAAGCAAAAATGCTATGGACATCCGCAGCTTCGGCGAGGCCAATGTGCGGAAGTTTTACGACTTAGGCCTGCTAAAAACTATACCTGATATTTACCGGATCGACTTTATGAAAATAGCGCAGTTAGCGGGTTTCGGCAAAAAATCAATTGAAAACCTGCAGAAAGCTATTGAGAAAAGTAAAACTCAGTCGCTCAACAGGATCATATTTGCACTGGGCATACGCTACGTAGGCGAAACAACTGCAAAAGTACTGGCCAACAACGTACAAAGCCTGTGGGAGCTGAAAGATTTTACAGAAGAGCAACTGATGCAGCTGGAAGACATCGGGCCGAAAGTAGCATCAGGCATCGTTGATTTCTTTGATACGGAGGAAACTATCGCCATGCTGAAGGAACTGGAAGCCGCAGGGGTACAGTTTACAAAAGCAAGCAGCGAAAAGAAAAGCGGCGACCTGCCTTTTGAAGGTACAACCTTTCTGTTCACCGGCACATTAACGGCGCTTACAAGAAGTGAAGCTGAAGAAAAAGTGGAAGCATTAGGCGGTAAAATACTGAGCGGCGTTTCCTCTAAGTTAAATTACCTCGTTGCTGGCGCAGAAGCGGGAAGCAAGTTGGAAAAAGCCAAAAAGCTCAACACTGTAAAGATTATTACAGAAAATGCATTTCTGAAAATAATTGAATAACCTGGCGAAACCGCCTGCCAATGTTTATTTAAGAAGATTTGGTACCAGGTATTAAAAACGTTAATGAGTTTTTAAACAGAAACAAATTATGCAACAAACAGGAAAATTTTTAATGTTAGCAGGCATTGCAGCAGTGATCATTGGTGCGGTTATCTATTTTGGCGGCAACAAGTTTAATTTCTTAGGCAGGCTGCCAGGCGATATCCGCGTGGAAAAGGAGAATTTTAATTTTTATTTTCCAATAACAACCATGATATTGCTGAGCATCATTATCTCGCTGATACTGTGGATCATCCGCAAGTTCAACGGATAACCCCGGTGTTTACAAATATCCTCCCAGCAGCAGATAATTATACACGCTTAACCCCAAAGCAGCCAGGGAAAATAGTAATGCTGCTATAGCAATCCATTTATACGCACCACCCTGCTTTACTACCTGTACAGCAGGCGCAGCAACAGCGGTTTTCGGAGCCTCATCTTCCTGGGTAAGCGTATCGTTGGAAAATCCTCCGCGGTTTAAAAAATCGCTGATCTCCTGTTCGCTGTTTGGGCGTAAGCTCAAAACATATTTATTCTTACCCATACCTTCGCGCAAAACCACCAGCCCATTATTTTCCCTGTTGATCAGATGAATATTGTTAATGAGCTCATCTTCACTCATATCCAGATTGCGCGCTACTTCAGCGCTAAGATTGGGCTGGTAATATTTTTCCCTGAGATAATTCAGTACAAGGTCTCTTCTATCCATAATACATGCATTTACATGGAAGATAAAAATACAGCTTTTAAAATGTAAATTTCATTAATTTTACACAATTAATTTTTTAGCAAAATTTGCATGCATAATGCAGCAATAAATTACAAGATCAATGCCCGGCTGGAGAAATGTATCCTCATCCCGGTTAAGACTTCCATCAAAACCAGTAGTGATAAAAAGTAAATTAAATATCATAATATGAAATCCTTATCATCCGTTTTATTACTGGCGCTTACGCTGGGTTTTATGTCGTGCAACAATGCAGGCAATACAGGCGGCAGCGATAGTACCGCCAACAAACAGGACCTGACAAAATACATTGATCCGTTCATAGGCTCCGACGGGCACGGACACGTTTTTGTCGGCGCAAGCGTACCCTGGGGCGCAGTACAGTTAGGCCCAACACAAATAACCAAAGGCTGGGACTGGTGTTCAGGATATCATTATTCAGACAGTGTACTCATTGGCTTCTCACATATGCACCTCAGCGGCACCGGTATAGGCGACCTGGGCGATATTATGCTGATGCCTTATACAGGAGCATTGAAAACCCGGCCACGCACACAGGATAATGCTGCCACCGGCTATGGTTCAAGCTTTTCACACCAACAGGAAAAAGCGGAACCGGGCTATTATTACGTGAAATTATTAGATAATGAGATAGACGTGCATCTTACAGCTACAGAAAGGGTCGGCTACCACAAATACCTTTTCCCTAAAGAAAAAGATACTGCACGCGTGGCAATTGACCTGGTGCAGGGTATCGGCTGGGACGCCGTGTACGAATCCAAACTGGCAAAAGTTGATGAATACACAGTTACAGGCTATCGTTTCTCCAAAGGCTGGGCTCCGGACCAGCGCGTATTCTTTGCTATAAAATCTTCTGTACCCATCAAAGAGTTTATGGTGCTGGATTCCACCGCTGTGAAAGGAACCAACAGCCTTACTGCAAAAAGAGTAAGAGGCATGATGAGCTTTGATAAAAATATTGATAGTGTTGAATTAAAAGTAGCCGTATCACCGGTTAGCGAGCAGAATGCGCTTGACAATATGCAGACTGAGCTCTCAAGCTGGAATTTTACAGAAGTGGTAAACCTGGCACAGGCAAAATGGTACGATGCCATTTCCAGGATCACTATTGAAACCGACAGCGAGACCGATAAGCGCATATTTTACACAGCCATGTATCATTCTATGATAGCGCCTGTACTTTTCAATGATGCCGATAAAAGCTACATGGGCACAGACAAAAAAATATATACCAAAGCTGCATTTAACAACTACTCCATATTCAGTTTGTGGGATACTTACCGCACGCTTCACCCTTTGATGAACATCATTGCTTCAGACAAAACACCTGACTTCATTAATTCCATGCTGGCTATCTATCAACAGCAGGGTAAACTTCCCGTGTGGCACCTGATGGGCAACGAAACCAATACCATGGTAGGCTACCCCGCTATACCGGTGGTAGCAGATGCTATACTTAAAGATATGAAGGGTTTTGATGTGCATAAAGCTTATGAAGCTATGATCACCTCGGCAAATGTAGATTCTTTCGGCGTAAAATTTTTAAAAGAACTGGGCTACATACCCGCAGATAAAGAAAACGAATCTGTAGCAAAAGCGCTTGAATACGCTATTTCAGATATGGCCATCGCATCAGTGGCTAAAAAACTCGGTAAAAATGCCGACTATGAAACCTACAAAAAAAGAGGGGAATATTATAAAAAATATTTCGACACTGCTTCCGGCTTTATGCGTGGTGTATTGGCCAGTGGCGAGTTCAGAACGCCTTTCAACCCCTTTCATTCTACCCATCGTGCAGACGATTATACAGAAGGAAACGCATGGCAGTACACCTGGCTGGTACCCCAGGACGTTACCGGCCTGATGGGGCTTTTCGGCACCAAAGAGCGATTTATTGCTCATCTCGACAGTTTATTCGTAGTACACGGCGATATGGGTAAGGATGCTTCTCCCGATATTTCAGGGCTGATAGGCATGTATGCGCATGGTAATGAACCCAACCATCATATCCCCTATCTTTTTGCCTATGCCGGGCAGCAATGGAGAACAGCCGAACTGATCAAAAAGATCACCAAAGAATTTTATACAGATAAAAAGGATGGATTAATCGGCAATGATGATTGCGGGCAGATGAGCGCCTGGTATGTATCGTCAGTTCTGGGCTTTTACCAGGTGAACCCTGCAGGCGGCGTATATGTGTTTGGCACACCGCATTTCAAAAAAGCCAGTGTGAAAACGGCAAACGGCAAAACGCTCAGCATTGAAGCAGTAGACCTTTCCGACCAGAATATCTATATCCAATCGGTAGAGCTTAACGGCAGCCCTTACCAGGAATCATACATAACTTATGAAGACCTGATCAAAGGCGGACAACTGGTATTTAAAATGGGCGCAACGCCTAACAAACAATTCGGCTCAAAGACCATCCCGAATTAATTTTATAAACTGATACATTAAAAACCAGGCTATTTTTCGTGATAGCCTGGTTTTTTTTGTTGTAAAATGATTAAATTTTTTTGCACTGGCGCAAGCGTCCGCTTGTGCCAAAAGTAAACACCAGCCACGGCTTCACTTGTACTCCGCAACTGGCGCAAGCGTCCGCTTGTGCGAAAAGTTAAACTCAATAAAAACCAAGCAACTCCGCAACTGGCGCAAACATCCGCTTGTGCGAAAGTAAACACCGGCACGGCTTCACTTGTACTCCGCAACTGGCGCAAGCGTCCGCTTGTGCCGAAAGTAAACTTCTACTCCTTATGAAGTCATTGTATGTTGGATAAACTATGTAGAGATTGTAAATCTCCCGATAAGACTTCGCGATTGCAAATCACGAAGAGTGATGAAAAATCATAAATCAAACATCCGCAACTGGCGCAAGCGTCCGCTTGTGCCAAAGCTTCCTTGTGCTCCCTATGAAGTCCTTGTATGTTGGATAAACTATAGAGATTATAAATCTCCCGATAAGACTTCGCGATTGCAAATCACGAAGAGCGATAATATTTTCGTGATAGCTTGGTTTTTTTGGCAACTGGCGCAAGCGTCCGCTTGTGCCAAAAGTTAAACTCAATAAAAACTAAGCAACTCCGCAACTGGCGCAAGCGTCCGCTTGTGCCAAAGCTTCCTTGTGCTCCCAATGAAGTCCTTGTATGTTGGATAAACTATAGAGATTATAAATCTCCCGATAAGACTTTGCGATTGCAAATCACGAAGAGCGATGAAGAGCGATGAAAAATCATAATCAAACATCCGCAACTGGCGCAAGCGTCCGCTTGTGCCGAAAGTATAAATCTAAGATTCGCAGATTCTATGCTGCAAGCATCCGCTTGTGCCAAAAGTTAGAACGCTTAGACATCTCCTGCTTATTTGGTTGAATTTTCTGTGCATAAACCTTATTTTTGAGTATGGTCAGAACTTTATTCCTCTTTATTTCCGTTTTGTTCATTCAACATGCATGTGCACAGGCAAGCCATGTACACTATGGTTCTGCATCGATATTGCACGATATGCAGAAATTAAAAACCGTTGGCGCCGTACTGTATATTGCAGCGCATCCCGATGATGAGAATACCAGGCTACTCGCCTACCTGGCAAACGAAAGGAAGCTGCGCACGGCCTACCTCTCGCTCACCCGCGGCGACGGCGGCCAGAACCTGATCGGCAAGGAACAGGGTGCCGCGCTGGGGCTGATACGCACACAGGAACTGCTGGCTGCAAGGAGAATTGACGGCGCTTCACAATACTTTACACGTGCAGTTGATTTCGGATTTTCCAAAACAGCAGCAGAAACTTTTGAACAGTGGCACAAAGACAGCGTGTTGTCAGATGTGGTCTGGGTGATCAGAAGCTTTCAACCCGATGTGATCATTACGCGCTTCCCTACAACCGGCGAAGGCGGCCACGGACACCACACAGCTTCAGCAATACTGGCCGAAGAGGCTTTTGAGGCAGCAGCAGATCCCGGCCGATTTCAATGGCAGCTAAAATACATACAGCCCTGGAAAACCAAAAGATTGTTCTGGAACACATTTAATTTCGGGGGCAGAAATACTACATCGGCAGACCAGTTGAAACTGGATGTGGGCATTTTCAATCCTTTACTGGGAAAATATTATGGCGAAATAGCGGCTGAAAGCCGTTCCATGCACAAGAGCCAGGGATTTGGCGCTGCAAGCACACGTGGTACAGGCATTGAATATTTTAAACAAATTAAAGGCGATATTGTTCATAAAGATATTTTTGAAAATTTGCAGCTTGACTGGAATCCTTTTTCACACACCGGTGAGTTAAACAAACTTATAGACGCAGCCGTCATGCATTTTGATGTGCTGGCCCCGCAAAAAAGTGTGGACGCTTTACTGCATATTTACCGGAAATTAAAGGCTGTAAACACCGGCGATCGTGAATTGCTCACATGGAAACAGAGCAAACTACAGGATGTACAAAACCTGATCGTAGCCTGTGCAGGCGTATGGATGGAGGTGGTTGCCAAAGACTCCATTGTGACCATAAACGAAGATTTTGAAACAGAAGTAAAGATATTAGCACACAACCATGTGCCGGTGCAGCTTACCGACGAAGATACCTCCAAAATTCTTTACAATTTAAAAAATAATGAGGTCTTTACGCGCAAAGACTCCATGCGGCTAAGCGAGCTCCCTGCTTATGGAATGCAGATATCTACCAGCGAACCTTATTGGCTGAAGCATCCTGTAAAAAACAATCTGTTCCGGGTAGATGATCTTGCATTATTGGGCATGCCGGAAAAAAGTCCTGAACTGATGATGATCTTCCACACCAGCATCAAAGGCGTGCCTTTCGATATAGCAAGGCCGGTAGTGTATAGATATGTAGATCCTGTGCGCGGCGAAGTATACCGCCCGCTGGAGATATTGCCCGACGTTACCGTGAACCTCAGTAAAGAACTATTGTTATTCACCAGCGAACAACCGCAGAAGACAGAAGTAACTGTAAAAGCTAATAAGGCAAACGTAAGCGGGAAATTATCCGTTAAAATACCCGCCGGTTGGAAAGCATTTTTTAGCGATTCAACATTTACACTTAACAAAAAAGGTGATGAAAAAATGTTTGAAATAATGGTACATCCTGCTTCCCGCCAAGGCGAAGCTGCCATGGAAGTGTCGGCAGTGGCGGGTGGGAAAAGCTTCACCAGGCAAATCAAAAGAATACACTACGAGCATATACCGCCACAGTTTATGCTGGAAGATGCTACCGTAAAGCTGGCGCGCTTTCACCTGAAAACCACCGGCATGCACATCGGATATATCCCCGGCGCAGGCGATGATGTTGCCGCGCTGCTCGCACAGGCGGGTTACCGCGTAACTGTTTTAGACAACCAGCAACTGGCAGAAAATGATTTTTCCGCGTTGGATGCAATTGTAACAGGCGTGCGTGCCTACAACATCAATGAGCAACTGAATCAATATCATAATAAACTGATGGAATATGTAAAGAACGGCGGCAACCTGGTAGTGCAGTACAACACCAACTCAGGAATTGGCCCTTTGCGGGCAAAGATTGGCCCCTACCCGTTTACCATATCGAGGAACCGTGTTACGGATGAGCATGCCAAAGTAACTTTCACCAACCCGGGGCACAGCATTTTAAATTATCCCAATAAAATATCCGAACAGGATTTTGCAGGCTGGGTACAGGAAAGAGGGGTATATTTTGTCGGGGATATGCATGCAAATTACCGGACGGTTTTGTCTATGCACGATAAAGATGAAGCTCCCGAAAACGGCAGCATCATTGTAGCCGAGTATGGCAAAGGCAACTTTGTATATACGGGATTAGCCTTCTTCAGGCAATTACCTGCCGCCAACCAGGGAGCATTTAAACTGTTTGTAAATTTACTGAGTATACCCAAAAGGTAGTTGGCAAATTGTTTGTTTAAATTAAAATAAACCATATATGCATGAACACAACAAGAAAACGCCGGCATCAGGTTTGTGGAAATATGTTTACCTCTTAGTCGTGGCAACGCTTGCAGCGGTTATTGTATTGCTTTATTTTTTTACAGAACATTTTAGCTGATGGGATGGATAAACTGGCTGGTGCTTATTGTAACCCTCGCCGTTATTGTATTATACGGCATCTGGAAAAGCCGGAACATGCGCAACATCAGCGGCTACCTGCTTGCCGACCGGCAACTGCCCTGGTATCATGTGGGTTTGTCAGTGATGGCAACCCAGGCAAGCGCTATAACTTTTCTTTCTGCGCCGGGCCAGGCATTCTCAGACGGCATGCGCTTTATCCAGTTTTATTTCGGCCTGCCGCTGGCCATGATCGTATTGTGTGTAACCTTTGTACCTATCTTTCACAGGCTGAATGTTTACACAGCATATGAATATTTGGAAAAAAGGTTTGATCTAAAAACCAGGAGCCTTACGGCATTTTTGTTTTTACTGCAGCGCGGCATTTCTACAGGGATCACTATTTACGCGCCATCCATAGTTTTATCTACCCTATTGAATATAGATATTATTTACACCACCATTGCCATCAGCGCGGTTGTGATTTTTTATACCGTGTACGGCGGCACCAAAGCAGTATCTTATACGCAGCTGCTGCAGATGATCATTATATTCTCCGGGCTGATAATGGCGGGCGTAATGGTGGTAAAACTTTTACCTGCAAACGTAGGCTTTGGCGATGCACTGCATATTGCAGGAAAAATGGGTAAGGCCAATGCGATCAATTTTGAGCTTGACCTTAATGACAGGTACAATGTGTGGAGCGGTATTATCGGCGGGTTTTTCCTGCAATTATCTTATTTCGGCACAGACCAGTCACAGGTGGGCCGCTACCTTACAGGAAGATCTATCAGGCAAAGCCGGCTTGGACTGGTTATGAACGGACTTGTAAAAATTCCTATGCAGTTTGGCATTTTACTCATCGGCCTTCTGGTATTTGCATTTTACCAGTTCCACACGCCCCCGCTGTTTTTCAATAAAACGGAAGTAAACGCCATCAGAGCCAGTTCTTACCAACAGCAGTATGCCAAATTAGAGCAGGCGTTTGAGCTGGCGCATACAGCCAAACAAAAGAAAGTGGAAGCATTGGTAGTTGCTAACCAAAACAAAGATATAGCTGAAGTGCAGGTATTGAAAGAACAACTGTGCCTGGCAGATGCGCAAACCAACGAGATAAAAAAACAGGCAACTGTTTTAATGAGGTTAAACAATGCGCAGGCGGATACCAATGATACCAATTACGTTTTTCTTTCCTTTGTCATGCAATATTTACCTGTTGGGCTCGTTGGTTTACTTATAGCCATTATTTTCCTGGCAGCAATGGGCAGCACTGCAGGAGGCTTGAATTCGTTGGCTTCCACCACCTATATTGATTTTGTAAAACGTTTCTCCGCTAAACCTGCCACAGAAAAACAGGAAGTGTTTTACTCAAGGTCTGCAACAGTGATCTGGGGTCTCTTTTGCCTTGCGGTAGCCTTATTTGCGGGTGAAGTGGGCAACCTGATAGAAGCCGTGAATATTTTAGGCTCGCTGTTTTACGGAACCATTCTCGGCATATTTGTCGCTGCCTTTTATTTTAAAAGGCTCAGTGGTACGGAAGTGTTTTGGGCTGCTATCTTTACCGAAATAGCGATCATTATTGCGTGGAAGCTGGAGCTAGCGGCTTTCCTGTGGCTAAACCTGGCGGGTTGTGCTTTAGTGATATTACTTGCCTTCCTGATCGGGCTGCTGCGCAAACAAAAACACCCCGTTGCTGATTAGCAGGGCGTTTTTAAAGTAAGCCTGGATTTATTTCTTTGCCTGTTGCAGAAGGTCTTTACCAATAGCAATATAGTCGTTGTTCTTACCTTCGGTAGCCAGGTCAATCACTTTTTGCGCGGTAACGGCTGCAGCCTTCTTATCGCCTTTCTTTAATTCTATTTTTGCTTTTAAAGCCTGTATCCAATACGCATTGGGATTCTCTTCAGCAGCGGTATTTACCCAGTTCAAAGCCTTGGAAAGGTCTTTATTATTATCGTAGTAATAGGCCGCCGCCTGGAAGTAAGGAGGCTTATCTCCCTTCATAGCATCTTCAATGCCGGCCATGATGCGTGCATCGATCTCAGCGCTAACATTGAAGGACACTTTGGTATTTTCCCATACCAGGTCCACATTCAGGGAGTTTGGCTTTACATCAGTAAAGAGCACTGTAAAAGTCTCAAAGAACCAGTTGATCTTTTGCGGTTTCGCATTTACACGCAATACTTCTTTTGATTTATCGTAGGCTGCCACATTAGCGCCGATCCTGGTATCGGAATAAAACAATAACTCCCAGTTGTTCCTGCCCGGTATGCTAAGCAGGGCGTAGGTTCCGGCCGGAAGGTCTTTCCCGTTGATCTTTACATCTTCACCAAACGTGATCTTCGTAGAAGCATTGGCGCCCGTGCGCCATATCTTATCAAAAGGTACCAGCCCTCCGTATACAGTGCGCTTGTTCACATTCGGGCGCGAATACTCCACGCTGATCTCCGACAAGGCGAAGGATTGTTTTACAGATTGAAAAGAACTCGCCGGCGGCGTTTTCAACTGCGCGTTGGCAGTGCACACAAAGAGCATGCCCGCTATAAAAAACATTATCCCGGAAGATTTTCTCATAAATTATATATTTTGGTTTTGAATAATTAAGCTACAGCTTGCTTCACCAGTTCTGCCGCTTCGCTTACCGGAAATCTTAATTTCCGATAATGCTTAAACAAAACGATATTACATAAATTTTTTCACAAAAAGATATTTTGGCGTGCTGACTTATCGTATGAGCGCAAAAGTCATTACTATGTTTGGATTTTCTACACTTGTCATTCTTCCATATGATGTACCCCCTTCTGAATAATAATCAAAAGAAACTCTGTTATTTCGCAAAAAACTGTCAATGGTTTCTTTTCCTTCTTCTGACATCAACCTCTGTACATAACCATTAGCGCCAGATTGAGGTAGAGCAGGTCCTGAGAGATGCGTAAATTTGTAAAAACCATTTTCATCTTTAGTATAGCTATAAGTAATTACCGTATTCCACCCGCCTGTGCCAATTGATGCGCCCTCGGTTTGTGTGTGCCAGCCTGTTACTGTCAGTTTTTTGTTAGGCACATCAAATGTAAAGGTTAAAGCTCCCCCAATGAATTTATACCCGGAATAGGCATTGTCCAGGTTATTTACATAATGTCCGACAATGATTGAGCCTTTGGCTGATGTTCCCGGATAGATTGTTTTAAAATGTGCTTGTAGTTTAAATTTCGTACCCAAAGCCAAGTGCAATAACGTTAAAGGAGCCGCAGAAGTATTTATTTTATATTCAGTGCCTGAAGAGTCATATGCAACAATTTCTGTATCGCTTTTCCACTTCATGCCTGTAATTTTAATTCCCTGAGCTACCAGCCCGGAATTAAAGTAAGCTCCGTTAATTGCATATGCAAATCCGCTATTTGTTGATTCAAGATTTTTATCAGGAGTGATGTAATCTCCATCAATAACTTTTGTAGTGCTGTTTATCCACAGTTCTATCTTTTTTTCTGTGCCATTCCCACCAATTATTATATGAGGAAAATTCTTGGCAAAATAATTCTTTAATTTACTAATAGCTGTTAAATATTCTCCGTTTTCAAATGCCGTTTTTTCGTCTGCTGTAGCTTTTATCATATAAAGCGTGTTGCCATATTTTTTTCCTTTCAAGATAATTGAGTCTGCTGTCGAGCGTAAATATTCAAACTCAATATCGCTTTGCAACCCGTTTGCATTAGCACCTCCATTAGCGGAGCCTGTAGGGTTCTGCAATATGGATAAATAGTTATAGGTATCAAAGATCAGCGAAGTATTCATTACATATTTGATCCTGTAAGTAGAAGTATCAAATTTTTTGGCTGTGGCCTCAGACCAATCGGCCAGCATAGCTACCTGCTCATTGTCCTTAAACTGCATGTAATAACCATATGCTCCGCCTCTCAGCGACGTTCTCAAAACTGCTTTCCATCCATTGGACCCTTCCAACAGCTTTGCCTTAAGTTCTGCATTTCTTTCAGCCATTCTCTCTTCGGGTAGTTTACCAAAAGTAAGATCGGGTTCCAGGCTTTTATTACAACTCAGCAAAACCAATACTCCTGTAAATAATAGTAATATATTTTTCATACGTGTATTTTTTTTGTCAGCGCCTCTGAGGAAACTATTCAGTGGCCTTTGTAACGAAATGACCTTGGTGCACCTCTTTGCTGCTTTTACATAATTTATCTGATTCATGTTATAAATTTAAAAATACATGGAATATACAATCCTATACATTCGCTTAATCAATTGTTATTTCATGTTCACTTGTGTGCTAAATAATTTTTTATTTTAATACTATAGGACCATAAACATAATCTGTAGGCGTACCATCTACATAAAAGCCCGCAAACGTTCTGTACAGAGGATTGTTTTCGGCGATAGTGGTGGGCAGCCATGCAGCTATAAACCTTCTGTTAGTCAGGTATGGGAGTATTATCTGTTCAAAAGAAGTTTTTAATGCTGCAACGTTGCCATTATTATAAGTAGTGCCTGTTCCTTCAGGTATAGCTTTTATGAATACAGTCAGGCCGGTTTGAGTATTTATAGTAAAATTAAAATTATAATCTGCAGAAAGTACACTTCCGGACGAGTTAGAATAATTGGCACGGAATACCATTGTTGTGCCATTCAAGAAGAGAAATTGTATACTTGTCAGGTTTCTGCCACCTGTAGCTAACGCAGCTTTATAGTTGTTGTACACCGTATTAAATGCAGCCGATCTGCCATATTTGGTGTAGTGCTCCGCTGCCGGATCATAGGTGATGCTGCTTACACGATTATTAGCTATCATAAGTGGTAGCAACGTGCTGGAAACATCCGCCGGATCTTTAGCGCCATACAGGTCTTTCAGGGCAGTTTGCACCTCCGCCTGCAAAGCACGGAAATCTATAGAAAAATAAGTATTGAAGTAATCTATTACATCTTTTTCTTTAGCCAGCAACGCCGCCTTAGCTTTGGGGTTAGTTGTATTTATGTAGTTATTGAACCACTGCTGGCCTTCTACCAGCAAATGAGCAATCATTTCAGCGAAGTCTTCACTGTATGAGCTGCGTGAATATTGAGAAATAAAGCCCAGTTCTTTAGCCAGAGCAGCTGTATTGCCGCTACCTGTCCAATCGGTGGTATAATCAGCCTTAGAGGTAAACTCAAACGAAGGCGGTATAGCTACATTCTGGTTAATGATGTGTGTAAACTCATGATGTATAGTGCGCATGATCTCTCGTACATTGTCACCATTTTTTAGATCAATAGCATTTAACCTGTATAACACTACTCTTCGCCCGCCATCAGCAGTACCCAGTACTATACTACCATTATCATTATACGATGGAGAGCCGTATAGTACGAATTGCTTTGGAGTCAATTTTTTTATAAAAGTTGTGCCGGCTATTTTTTCATAAGGCTTCAGGAATATATTACGAACCGCCTGCATAGTTGGCAGCACTTTCTCCAGGTCTACCGGCGAAATATTGCGCGAAACGTCTGTAAGGTTTCTTTCAAACCTGTATACTGTCTGAATGTTATAGGGTGTATTCAGGCTATCTGTGAGCCATTTGTCTATCACCGGGTCTGGTACATAATTGTCTGCATTGTATTTTGTAAGGTCTACATCAAGAGGTCCATCGCTCTTTTTACAGGAGACTGCTAAACATGCAGACAGGATTATAAATAAAATATAGTTTTTCATCCGTATATTTTTTGTTGTTTTAATGGATATGTTCGAATCTTCTTTGGAATTTCCGTCTATAAAGAATGATTCATGATACTGCTTTTCATACGTATATTTTATAGTATTAAAAATATATAAACTATCGCGGGTTTAGTTCTATACCTGCAATAGTGGCTTCCTGCGGTATCTGAAACATCCTGCGGTTATCATCAGGCTCAAGGGTTTGTGTGGTTTCTGTACCATCAGCAGCGATGTGCGTATGAACTGATGGTATCCTGTGCCTCAACATATCAAACCAGCGCATACCTTCACCCATAAAAGCAATCTGCTTGAATTGCAATACAGTTTTTATTAATGCTTCTTTATCATCCGTAACCTTGAAGAATGCTTTTGCTTTCTCCAGCGTCACTGCATGAGTTGCAGGATTGTAGTTTACAATACGTGCGCTTGCAAAAAGGTTCAGATCCTTAAGCGCATCAGCAAAATTGCCTTTGTTTACGTAAGCTTCCGCCCTGTTTATCAAAGCCTCGTCTGATACAAATAATGGAGACATCACGTATGGGTAACCGATACCTGCAGCCACGTTGGTATAATGAAAATACTCGCGTAAAATATATACCGTATAATGAGGCACACCATAACTAATGCCTTTGTTGTAAAAAGGTGCGCCTGCCACTGTGTTGCCATTATATACTTCCTGGTATTTCTGGGTTCCAAACCCGTAGCGGCTGCCCGCGGCTGCTGTACTACGCTGGTATACGCTGTAAGTTTCACTTAGCAATAAATTATATTTTTGGTCTGCCTTGGTAGCCATTATATTGTATTCGTTCAAAGTAGCATTTCTCCATTCAGTAGCCTGTGGCCTGATATTACCTGTAAAATCGCCATTAGGAAATATTTTATTGGCTGCCTGTATAGCTTTGTCCCAATCTCCTTTGAAGAGATAAAACCTTGAAGCGAATGCGTTAGCTGCCGGGACTGTAAAATGATACTTAGGCACCTTCCATTGCCCGCCCGCAAGCAGCGGCATACCCTCTTCCAGGTCCTTTTGAATATTGTCATAAACCGAAGCGACTGTGCCCCTGGTATACTTTTTAATTACTTCTGTCTCAGGTTCAGTCACGTACGGTATACCCGGAGAGCTATTGTCGCCGCCTATACGGTATGCTTTGGCAAACAATGTTACCAGCATAAAATGGCCGTAAGCCCTTGCCACTAACGCCTCTCCTTTATATGGGTTGACTGCGTCTCCTAAATTATATTTTTTAATAGATTCCAATGCCTGGTTTGCAGCAGCTATGCCTGCATACACGCCGTTCCAATATTCGGTAGGTGTGTTATTGCCATCTGACTTTATATCTTTCCAGAAATACAAATCAGGAAACGGTTCGTTGAGATGGCCAACTCCCGGACCTTTGTCCTGCACATTGTCTGAATAGGTTTCTGTGATGGCAAAATAGTTACGCGTAGGATACGCAGAGGTAACCAATTGAGCTACTTTGTCTACTGTATTTACTTCAGCTCTGGTATCAGGATCCTGATCTAAATATTTTTTGCACGATGCCAGTGAAATAAGCAGTGTAAATCCTATTAGTAATTTATTGTTCTTCATATTTTCAGTGTTGATAAATTTATATTATAGCCAATTAGAGGCCGAATTTTACTGATAGTGTATATTGTCTTGGTATGGGCATAGCCACGCCACCGTTGTTGAAAAATTCCGGGTCAGCGCCATTCAATTTCCTATCTGCATATAGCAGCGCTATATTATTACCAACTAATGCTATTTGTGCAGAAGACAGGCCCCAACGGTTAATTAAACTATTTGGCAATACATAAGCTAAAGAGATATTTTTAAACCGCACAAAATCCCCTTTCGCAACACGTTCAGTTGAATAGTTGTAAGCGTTGTACGGAAAGGTGGCGCTAACCGTGCTGCCATTAGCGCGTCTCACATTGTCAGCCGTATGCCGGTCCAGCAAGGCGGGAATGGTGGTATGCGTTTCATCTCCCGGCATAATCCAACGGTTAACCATATCTTTTGACATAGAAACCATATCTGAATAAAACGAGGAGAAAGTAGGCTGCAACCTGATATAGTTACCCGATGCAAAAGTAAATAATGCTGAAAGCGAAAATCCTTTATATGTTATCCTGTTGAAAAAACCTCCGGTGAGTACGGGATCAACCGGACCATGATAGTGTAAGTGCTCAACATCATCACTTTGCAAATATATGTAAGTGTCTTTCTCTCCCTTTTCGTTAATAAAGGTGGGATATCCGTATTGAGGATCAAGCCCGTCGAATTTAATTGAAAATAAACCTCTTTGTGAATAATTTTTCATAGCACCACCCTCCGCCCTTACCAATGTCCAGATATTAGGGTTTACATCGAGGTTGGTGATTTTATTTTCATTGTAACCAAAATTAAATTGTGTACGCCAGTTAAAACCTTCCGGATTGCGGATAACATTTCCTCCCAAAGTAAATTCAAAGCCTTGTGCAGTCATATTGCCGTAGTTTGCCGTTTTGGTAAACTGTCCACCGATACCTGACGTTTTTATAGGCCCTATCAGGTCAAAAATATTGCGTTTATACCAGTCTACTGTCAGGTCAATTCTTTTCTGTAAAAATGAAAGATCAGCACCCAGGTTTAATTCATAGAGTTTCTCCCATGTCAATTGCGAATTTTCCAAACTACTGATTCCTATAGCGGCTTCTTTTTCATTTTCATATGGCCTATACGTGATCTGATTGTAAAAAACAGCTGAAGAGTTGGTAGCGTTTCCTAAATTACCTACTAAGCCATACGTAGCACGCACACGGGCTGATGATAGTATTTTATTCTCAGGGTTAAAGAAATTTTCCCGGTCTATATCCCAGGCACCACTTATGTTCCATGTAGGCACCCAGCGTGCCACCGGAGATCTACCCATAAGGTTGGCACCATCATATCTGTAAGTAGCATTTATAGTATACTTTTCATATAATGAATATGCCGCTCTCAACATGTTGGCCACAAAACGTTCGTACCCATAATCCATTCCAAAATAGGACTGCCCACCTTCGATCATTTTCTTGAAGTAGCGGTAGTTCGGATTTACTAAACCGCCATTTTCATATTGATAGGCTATCCCCTGAAAGTTAGAGAACTGCCGGTCTGTATACCTGATTTCCGTCATTCCCAAGAAGTTAATCCAATGCGCCTCACCCCACCTCTTATCATATTCAAGCGTATTTCTCATGTAATAATTTTTCAGCGCATTATCGTTGGTGTTATAGAAACCACCTTCAGGCAATACCACTACAGGTAAACTATTCGGCAGGTCAGGATCTTTATAAAGTTGAATATTACCTGCTGCAATTGTAGCATCTCCATTTGCACGGAATGCCTCTGCCATATTGGAACCTTCCTTAATATAGTGCTGTCTTTTAGTATTGGCAAACCTGTAGGCAGCATCGAATGAATAGTTCAATCCGCGAATAATATTGTACTTTAATCCACCACGTACCTGCATTTCATAGCTCTTTAGCTCCAGATAATTTTTCTCTAATTCATTTAAGATATTAAATGGGGCATAGTTCCTGGTAAAAAATTCCAGGTTTCCATTCTCGTCATAAGGGGTTAAAAGACGGCTGGTATTTAAAGCATATGAATATGGGTTAATATCAAAATCCCTGGAATACTGGCCATAAACCGGATCTGAATTTCTGGTAAGTGTACCTGGTGCGCGCTGGTCTCTTATCGAGCCATTTACGCCGAATTCCACACTTAGTTTATTATTAATTTTGATATTGTTTCTAAAGTTGGCAGTATAACGTTTTACTTTATCTCCTAATGATTGCCCATTATCATTGAGGAAACTGGTTGAAAAATAGGTTTGCGCCTTGTCTGAACCGGTTGTGATACTTACAGAATGCTCCTGCAACAGGGAATTTTTAAAAAGTACGTCAAACCAATCCGTATTGGCTTTGGCGTAGCGTTGCAGAAAAGCAAGCCTGTCGGATAATGTATTTTTCAAAGCATAGCTGTCAGTTGCCGGATCGTAGTCATACATTTTATTGTACATTTTAAAGAAAATGCCACCTGAAGAGCCCCGCGAAATCTGGCTATGATTGAAATATCCCTTGTTTTCCAATTCCAGCATTACAGACATTTGTTCTGCAGAATTCATTATGTCGAACTGACTGTAATTAGGTTTTAGATAGGTTGTAAAGTTCCCGCTGTAATTGATGCTGGCACGTCCTTGCGTATTCCTGCCTTTTTTTGTGTTCACCACTATTACTCCATTCATAGCACGTGCCCCATATAGCGCTGTAGCAGCAGCGTCTCTTAAAATAGTCATAGACTCAATATCATCTGGGTTTAACCCGGCGATAGAAGATCCTATCAACGTATTAGCATCGCCTGTGGTGAGGGCTTCATTTGAAATATTGACTATATCCTCCAGGATAATACCATCAATAACCCAGAGAGGTTTGTTATCGCCAGACAAAGAAGTTGCGCCCCTGATGCGGATCTTAGGCGCCGCTCCAAATGTACCTGACACGTTTTGAACGGAAACACCTGCGGCCTGACCTTCCAGCATGCGGGATACATCGGGTACGCCACTGCGCATGGCATCCTTCGCCAGTATTTGTGTGCTGGAACCAGTAAATAATTTCCTGTCGACATTGGTGTACCCAGTGGCCACTACAGTTACATCTCCTAACCTGCTTTTTTCGTCATTGTTCAATACTACATTAAAATCTGTGTCTACCCTATAAGTCAGGGTTTTGGGTTGCTTACCTACATAGGTAATAGTTATCTTGTCATTTTCTTTCAGATCAATGGTAAACTCGCCATTTTCACCTGTTAATACTGTTTCTTTGGTGCGCTCATTAAAGATGGTTGCGTTACTCAGCGGCTCGCCTTCCTCATCTTTTACGCTTCCGGTAACTGAAGTTGGTAGTGTGGTTTGAGCAAAAGTTATCAGTGGCAAACCGATACCAAATAGCAGTAGCAGAAACAAACACCTAAAACTCACGAACGTTGGTTTCATAAAATCCTGATTTAGTGGTTTAGAAAATCTAATAAACTATTATATTTAACAGATAAATTGCAAACCTTTTGGTATAAGTTTGCAATTGTGTAAAAATATATTTAATTTTCATTAAACCAAACTTTAAGTATGATTTTTTTAACCTTTCATTCTGATTGGATACAATGTTATCATAAAGAGTAGTTGCCTTATAATTAAATTTCCTTAGGTTGGATTTCAACAACTGTTTGCGTGTTTAACGAATGTTGATTATTGTAGTGAGGTACTGTACAAGCATAAATTATGTGAGAAATAAAAAATGCGCCGTTAAAAAGTTAACAGCGCTGTAAGTACGTTTTATATTTTGGTTTTGAATAATTAAGCTACAGCTTGCTTCACCAGTTCTGCCGCTTCACTCAATAAGATGGCTGACTGCACTTTCAGCCCGCTCTCATCAATCAGCTTCTTGGCTTCAGCAGCATTGGTGCCCTGCAAACGTACAATGATGGGGATATTTATATCGCCCAGTTTCCTGTATGCCTGTATCACACCGTCTGCAACGCGGTCGCAACGCACTATACCGCCAAAAATATTGATAAGTATAGCTTTTACATTCGGATCTTTTAAGATGATCCTGAAGCCTGCTTCCACTGTTTCAGCGTTGGCTGTACCACCCACATCCAGGAAATTTGCCGGGTCGCCGCCGCTCAGCTTGATCATGTCCATCGTAGCCATGGCCAGCCCGGCGCCATTTACCATACAACCCACATTACCATCTAATTTTACAAAGTTCAGGTTGTACTTACCGGCCTCTACTTCGGTAGGGTCTTCCTCTGAAATATCGCGCACCGCTTCGATATCTTTATGACGCATCAGTGCATTATCATCTATATTCAGTTTACAATCCACTGCAATAATCTTATCGTCTGAAGTTTTAAACAAAGGATTTATCTCCAGCATGCTGGCATCTGTTTCCGCAAAAGCACTGTAGAGGTTAGTCACAAACTTTACGCAGTTTTTAAAAGCATCGCCTGAAAGCCCCAGGTTAAAAGCTATTTTCCTGGCCTGGTATGGCAATAATTTGCCGCCCGGGTGTACCCATTCCTTAAATATTTTATCAGGCGTATTGTGCGCCACTTCTTCAATATTCATGCCGCCTTCCGTGCTGTACATGATCACGTTCTGACCTTTGGCACGGTCTACCAGAACAGATAAATAATATTCTTTTGTTTGGGAAGGACCTTCGTAATAGGCATCTTTAGCTACCAGTAATTTATTCACCACCTTACCTGCTTCACCTGTTTGTAGTGTAACCAGTGTATTGCCCAAAATATTTTTAGCAACAGTTGCTGCCTCTTCCTCACTTTTCACCACCTGCACACCACGCTGCTCGCTACCTTTGATCTTTCCCTTACCGCGGCCACCGGCGTGTATCTGCGCTTTTATTACAGCAAACTTACTGTTGGTCTCTTCTTTGATTTTCCTGTAAGCATCAACAGCTTCTTCCACTGTTTCTACAGCAATGCCTTCCTGTACGGGCACACCGTAATTCTTCAAAATTTCCTTAGCCTGGTATTCGTGTAAATTCATATTTTAGTTTTAAATGCAGGACAAATATAAGCGAAACAAACAAATGTTTCTGCAAACAATACTGTATATAGTTAAATTTTGCTTTGCAGTATCTCGAGGTCGAAATGACTGGCCGCAACCATGATGTGGTCAAAAATATCAGCCTGTATATTTTCGAACTCTGCAAAACGCCCCAGCGTAGTGAAACAGTATATTTCCAATGGCAGGCCTTTTGCTGAAATATCGCGCTGGCGCACTACCAATACATTTTCCTGGTCTATGTAAGGATGATTTTCGAGGTATTTTTTAATGTAGATCCTGAAAACACCGATGTTGGTAAGCTGTATGCCATTGATGAGCATATCATTGTTGGGCATGTTCAGCCGCTGCTGGTTGATCTCGTTTTCTTTGAGTTTTAGATATTCAGAAATCAGGTTTATCTTCATCCATCTTTCTTTCATTTCCTCATCCATAAATTTAAAGGAATTGATGTTAAAATAAATGGAGCGTATGATGCGTCGTGAATTTCTGTCTATCAGTACCTGCATGTTTTTTACTTCGGTGGTAATGAGGTCGTAGGTAGGAATGGTTGAAATGGTTTTATCGAAATTAGTGATTTTCGTGGTCAGCAGGTTTATTTCCGTTACATCACCTTCCAAGTCATATTTGGGTATAGATATCCAGTCTCCCACTTTAATGGTCCTGGATGCAGCCACGTTAAAGCCTGAAATAATGCCGAGGATCGTATCGCGAAATACCAGTACAAATATAGCCGTAGTGGCGCCAAGGGTAGTGAGGATGGTGTTCAGCCGTACATCAAATAAAATCATGATCAACGCAATGGCAGCCAGGAAATACGCAAATAATTTTACAGACTGCAACACCGTTACCATCGCAGTACCCTTGTAGTTTAGGGAAAGTCGGTAATACTTTTCAAAGGAATTCAAGACCCTGAAAAACAGGTTTACGGCCACGATCACTAATGCCGCAAATGCAATTCGGTCAAGCAGGTTATGCGTCTGAGGATGCACCTCAAAGAAAACATAGTCAATAGACAGGTACGTGATGCCAATGGAAAGGCAGTTGATAAGCGATGAAAAAACCCTTTCACTGTGTGCTATTTCATAAAACCTGTTGTCTGACCTTTTGGTAAACTTTTTAATAAAAGGAGAGAATAATTTATTGAAAATAAAATCAAGGAGCAGGAACACAAGCAACACCAGCAACACCTTGTACGCAATCTGTAAATGCAACTCTATATTGTCGGCGAATGAAGCCCTGATCCACCCGTCGATCTGCCTGGTAATATTTCTTATTTCCTTCATCATAATTATGAAAACAAATATAAACTTTTTAATGCTTCCCGGTTTTACATCCTGCCGCAATAGCCGGTTTGTGTGTATTTAAGGTTAAATTAGGGGGAACCAATATTTTAATACAAAAAATAAAAATATATTTGTAAAGATAAAAATTGACTGAATGCAAATAAAATTCCCGTTGAATTATTTCTGTAGCATCCTTCTCTCCTGCGTGTTTTTGTTTTCCTGTGAAAGTAAAAGCGGTAGCGGGAATTTCGGTTCCCGCAATGACCAGGAACCTTCTGCTAACGCTAATGAAGAGGCCGTTGAAGACCAGCCGGTAAAACATACAAAGGCCAATTTTAATATTTATATAGAAAACTCCGGCAGTATGAACGGCTATGTAAACAGCGGCTCAGATTTCAAGAACGCTGTGTTGGGCATCATCACCGATATTAAATCGAGGGGTATTGCCAAAGACGTGAATATTTATTACATCAACAACAGCATATGCCCGCAGAAACTAAAAGCAACTGCTGCTGACATACAACAATTCTTTATGAACCTGAATCCGCAGAGCTTTCAAAATTCCGGCTGCGGCACCAGGACTTCTTTCATGCCGGAGATCATCCGTAAAACAGTGACTGCAAACCCCGAGGATGTGAATATACTTATCTCTGATTTTATTTTTTCTGACAGCATGGGCACCTCGCAACAATACCTGGAACTGGCGAAGAACTCACTGGTGATGAACCTTTCAGAGCAATTAAAGAAAGGTGATTTCTCCTCCATTATTGTGAAGATGAATTCCAATTTCAACGGCAGGTATTTTATAGAAAGCCAACGCCCCAAAGTGGTTGACCTCAACGGTAAAGATGTGCGCAGGCCTTACTATCTACTGATCACCGGCAAAAATCAAAGCCTGAATAATTTCCTCGATAAAACAGATTTTGAAAATTATACAGGTTACGAAAATAGCTATTACCTGCTCACACCTACCGGAAGCACCCCCAAAGCCAAGCTGGTGCGCCTGCATAAAAAAGGCAATTTTGATATTGTACAACCCGCTACCAGCATGAGCCTGACAAATGCAGCGGCCGGCACAGACGGCATTTTCCAGTTCGCTTATGTGGCCAACCTGGAATTTTTAAAGATTGACGAAAGCTTTATTACGGACACGAAAAATTATACACTGCCTCCAAACTATGAAATTGTATCCATTGAAAAAATAGGCGATGATACCAATGAAAGCCTTAAAGGTTTTACACACATCTACACCCTTGCAACAAGCGAACTGAAACCAAGGCAGGATGTACCCGTAAAGCTAAAAGCCAACCTGCCGGGCTGGATCAGCAAAACATCTACCCTTAACGATACCGATCCGCTGGATAGTGTACAACAAACCCAGACTTTCGGCTTTAAATACCTTGCCGAGGGAATTTCACAGGCCTACAACAATGCCTACGACGGTAAAGAACAATTTTCAGTAAATATAAAAATAAGTAAAAATGCAGCCGGAGGTGGCGAAAACAGTGCATCTTCGGGCTTTCCGTGGTGGATAATACTGGTAGCAGCGCTGGCGATAGGCGGCTTTATCTTCTTAAAATCAAAAAAATAATTTTTTAAAAACATGAAGGCTTTATCAGAATTTTTGATCGGCTTGTTTGAAGCGCTGGGTATGTACAGCACTTCCAATGGATTGGGCGAACATTTGCGCGGCCTGGATATGGCCTGCGCTGACTATACGCGGCAATCAACCTACAACCTGGTGTTCCTGAGTTTGTTTATCATCAATTCGCTGATCATTTTTAATTATTACTACGGCATTCTTAACCGCTCGGGGTGGAACAATGTAGGTAAATGGCTGCTGAATGTACTCATCGGCGCTGTGATTATTTTCATCATTGCATTTGTATATACCAACAACGACCTGAAGGCCGGAAACATCTGTAACCAGCTACGTGTGGGCGTTTCAGACTGTGCGGGCTTTGCAACTACCGCGTTTATTTATTCAATTATCTGGAGTATTTTGTTTTCCATTCTCATCAAATGGAAAAGTTCTGTAAACAGAAAAGTTCCTTTTTAAATTATGTCAAAATTATTTCTATTTGCTATAGGCGGCACCGGTTCGAGGGTGGTAAAATCACTGGCCATGCTGCTGGCTTCCGGTGTAAAAATGGAGAATACAGATACGGTTATTCCCATCATCATTGACCCGGATGCATCCAACGGAGACCTTACGCGCACGGTAGAGATTCTACGCCTGTATAAAGAGATCAGGGAAAAAGCATCATCCGATGAATCAGATTTTTTCAGCACAAGAATCACTTCCCTGGATGAATTGGGCGACGGAAGCTTTGTATCTGATAATTTTAAATTTGATATAGAAGGCGTAAAGGAGCAGCTTTTCAAAGACTTTATAGAATACAGTTCTCTGGACGAAAGTAATAAGTCGCTGATGTCGCTTTTGTTTTCGAAGAACAACCTGGAAGCCAATATGGAAGTAGGCTTCAAGGGTAACCCCAACATCGGCAGTGTGGTCCTGAACAAGTTTAAACAATCAGAATTTTTTAAACGGTTCGCACAAAATTTTGAGGCAAACGACCGGGTATTTATCATCAGCTCTATCTTCGGTGGTACGGGCGCCGCCGGCTTTCCGCTGATCTTAAAGAACATCCGCGATGCAGACCCTTCCGTACCGCACCATAGTTTTCTGAATGATGCCAGGATAGGCGCAGTAACCATTCTACCCTACTTTGGTGTACGCGGCAATGAGAAGACAACCATTAATTCAGATACATTTATTTCTAAAACCAAGGCTGCGCTGCATTATTACTCCAGGAATGTGACGGGAAACCGCTCTATCAATGCACTGTACTACATTGGCGATAAAGTAACCAATGAGCAGGATGGCGCAGACGGATCCAGTGAACAGAAGAACCGCGCACACTTTATAGAAATGGCTGCAGCGCTTTCTGTTGTAGATTTCATGAGCCTTACAGACCAGGAACTACATGTACAGCAAGGCACTGCCAATGAACCCTTGTTTTATGAATTCGGCCTGCAAAACGACGCTTCGGTAGTGCGCTTTAAAGACCTGGCAAGAGCCACTTATGACATGCTCGCCAAACCACTGACGAAATTCGCATTATTCCGTGCATTTATGGAATACCACTACGAAGAGCTGGCCGGCAAAAAGGGAGAAGCTTGGGCGCAGGACGGCAACAACAAACTCAACAGGGACGGCCTGGATACGAGGTTTAAACAGGTACTGAACCAGTTTAATACGCATTTTAAAGAATGGCTGCAGGAGATGCAGTATTCCAATGTTTCGTTTCACGTAATTGAACCGGACAAAACCGGCGATGACCTTTACCAGCTTGTGGTTGGTGCGCCTGAGAAGAAAACTTTTCTGAGCGGCTTGCTGAAAAGCTCCGGCCTGAAAAACTTCAGGAACCAGCTATCGGAATCAGCGCCGAAATATGACCATCTTGCAAGCCAGAAAAAACTATTAGCGTTAATGTCGGCAACCACCGCCAGCGTTTTTGACAATAACATCAGCCACTAAAACCAGACCTTAGGCATGAGCAAAATTTTTCGTCTACATACAGGAGCTTCAGAAAATATTGAACATTGGACACAGATAAATAGTCACCTGTCGGATAATTTTATCAATTCCATCGAAGACCCTGCAGGAGCCAACGTGGCTACACAGATCACTTCCATCCCCTCGCCTTTTGCCAGGATGGACCTGATAAGAACTTCTTTCAGGTTTGTGAACAACAGCAGGAACCTCGACGGCAATACCATTTATCACCGCATGGTATCAGAATGTTTCGATATTGCAGAAATATTCTTCAACATAGAATCATTGAAAGATAAAATAGAAGTAATTGAATGGAATTCAGGCATAAGCGTACAACACGGAGAGATTGAAATAGAGACCAACAGTGATCTTGGCAAGCTGCTGCATGCCTCCAACCCTAAACATAAGCTGCTTGGCGAAACATTGAAAATGTTTTTGAAACAGGATAAAAAAGCTTTCAACTTCCACAAGCTGAAACATATATACCTGCTGAATTACATCGGCAAAGGAGCGCCCGATATCCTCAACATTATCGGCGGCACTTCACCCTCTACCATGTTCTTTTCTTCTGCCAACAACCTGGATTATGTTGATATTAATTTCGGCAATGACCGTATGCTCGACCTCAGCCTCTACCCGTTGAAAAACAGGAGCGCAGAATTCATCAAATATATTTACGCATTCAGGATTGCTTACGACAGGTTCCCGGAAGATTTTACTGATATTGATAATTATCTCGGCTATACTTTTGAACACCTGGATGAAGATCTGAAGCAGGAGATCAAACAGTTTGACCGGGAAACTTATGAAACCCAATATGCACCCATCAGCGTAGGCGGAGACGGCAACAACGCAGAAATACTGGGTTTCAGGCTACGTGCCAAAAATACGGCAGACATAGACCCTGCAGCTAATAACGATTTCATTATTGATGCTGAAAAAGCCGCACACGATAAGCTGCCTGCCATTCTTCCTACAGAAAAAAACAATGACGGGCTGAATTTTATGGGAGGCAAATGGCTCGACAACTACCACAGGAATGTACCCTACTTCGATGAACGAGCACTGGATAAGCGTACACTACCCAACCAGAACCATATACAGTATCCGTACCTTACGGTAAGCGACTTTTTAGAACCATACATTACACGCCTGCCATTTCCTATGGACAGCGATAAGTTTTTTGACGGCAACTATAAAGTAACACAGGGAGAAAAAGATCACTGCTACCTGCTGCCCGTTAAAAAAGCTTTTTTTGATTACTTTACCACAGAAAAATTACAGGGAGTAGTAAGTGACGGCAAAAAAGTTCTTGAAATGGAGCAGATGCTCTCAGGTGTAAAAGTAACTTTGCGTATTCCTATACAACGTAGTAAATACGTGACTTTCACACGCGTGTACAATAAGAACCAGTTTCAGGATAAAATTCTGCAACCCGAAGAAAGCAAGAACCAGGGCGTAATTGTGGAGAACCAGATGACGGTAGTGCTGTACCCCCAACTTAAGATAGAAGGCATTGATCCGCATTACAGGATACTGGTAGCAGACCGCGATGTTTCGCCGCTTACCAGGAACAATGAATATAGCATTAAATTGTATGAAACCGCCATAGATAAAGGACTGCAGCCAATACCGGTAAAAGATGTAAAGCAGAGAAGCCGCAAATCTCAGAACGGTGTATCTACTACCTACTCCATCGTTAATCATACCTTTGATTTTATAGAGGTATACAACCGCAAATCAACAGGCATCCTTATTCCCAGGTTTATTGTAAAAGAAAAAGAAGCGCTGACAAAAGCCTTTAAATTTTCTATTGACTTCGGCACAACCAATACACACATAGAATACAACTCTTCTACTGAATCTGAGCCACGGCCATTTGACATCACCGAAAAAGACATTCAGTACACAACGCTGCACAAGCCGGGCAAGGCCATGCAGATATCTTTATCTAAACTTGGCTTCGGCGCAGACGACCTGTTAGCCATTATTGATGAAGAATTTATGCCATTGATCATAGGAGAAAACGTAAAATACCACTTCCCTACCAGGACAGTGATCAACGACAACAACAAGTTTAATGAAAACAGGGAAAATTATGCACTGGCAGATTTTAACATCCCCTTCTGGTACCTGAAAGAAGATTTCAAATTAAACAGCGAGATCACCGGAAGCCTTAAGTGGTCTAACTTCCAGGATGCAAAGCTGGAAAAAAGAACCAAGGCATTCATTGAACAGATGATGCTGATGATCAGGAATAAAATACTGCTCAACAATGGTTCTTTAAACAAAGCAGAGATCATCTGGCTTTATCCTTCGAGCATGGAGAGCCACAGGCTGAATTTCTTCAAAAGCCAGCTGCAGAAATATAAGCATGAATTTTTTGATAAGGATACCAAAATCAACACGCTCACCGAATCCATTGCGCCTTACTGGGGATATGCAGAATCTTCTTCGGATAAGCCGGTGATGAACGTAGATATTGGCGGCGGCACCACAGATGCGGTTGTGTTCCATGAAAACAATCCTGTGCTGCTCACCTCTTTCCACTTTGCATCAAGCGCTATATTCGGAGATGCGTATACAGAAAATGGCAGGAACGGCTTTATCAACAAGTATGAAGATTATATTTTAAAAAGCCTGGAAGGCATTGACGCGCACAAGCTGGTGAGCATTTATAAATCGCTGAAAGGCAGGAACGACAACAGTATTGAGCTGATTGAGTTCTTCTTTTCACTCGAAGATAATACGGAGCTTAAAGACAAGAATGTAAACATTTCTTTCTCTGAGCTGCTCACGCGCGATGAGGACCTGAAAATCGTATTCCTGATCTTTTATATGGCCGTGATTTACCACCTGGCTAAAACCATGCATGCAAAAAAACTGCCTACACCGCGCTACATCACGTTTAGCGGCAACGGCTCCAAACTGTTGCGCGTATTATCTTTCGGGGCTGACCTGGATAATATTGAAGAGCTTACCAATATTATTTTCAGCGATATTTCCGGCCGGGATGCACACACACGCATTGAACTGATACTGGGCGATAAGCCTAAGGAAATCTCCGGCAAGGGCGCTTTGAAAATGAAGGCCGATGTAAACAGTATGAATAAAATTGAAGACAGGATAAAAGTAACGCTCTCGGGCACTTCAGAAGATTTACTGCTACCTCAAGCATCATTGCAATACGCCGAGATTCTGAACGAAGACATCATAGATTCAGTGATCAAAGAAACCAATGTGTTCTTTGATAAGTTCTTTAAATGGAACAATGAATACAGCTATTACAAACACTTTGGCGTAAACCCGGCAGTGATAGAAAGAAGCAAGATCTATGTGCGCGAAGACCTGAAAACATTTTTAAAAGACGGCATTAACCGTAAGCTTAAAAATGTGATCAATAAAAATGAAGACATTGAAGAAACGTTATTCTTCTATCCCGCAACAGGCGTACTGAACAGGCTGGCGTATAAAATATCTGCCGATGCTCAAAAATAATACGATATGACAGATATTCTTTTGATTGTGATACTGGTGGCCGTAATGATCCTTGCTGTGCTGATCTGGCTGAACGACCGCAAGGCAAGAAGCGCTTATTCGGCAGCAATAACTAATTGTAAGAAGGAAAACCAGCGGTTGATTTCTGAAAACCATTCGATGAGAAACCAACTACAGTCAGCATTGCAACTCGAAACTAAATTAAAAACACTGATGGAAGAAAATAATAAATTAAGAAAAACAATCTCAAGAAAGCAGCAGCCTCAGCAGCCAAAAGCAGAAGAAAAAACCGTGTTTTACATGCTGAAGCCTATTGACAACTACTTTCCCGCAGAGTTGAAAACGGACGATGCAAGCGGTACGGTTTATGAAATAACACTTGAAAAAAACAACGCAAATACCGGTACTTTTGTAATACACACCAAAGGTGCGCAACCGCAGGAAATTATCCGCAGGAGCGAGGTTTACCTGAAGCCCGGCTGCATTGAACAAAATGTAGCAGCTAAAGATGCCAAAAAAATCATCACCGAACAGCCCGGAAAAGTAATGTTGGAAAACGATAAATGGGTGATCAAAGAAAAAGCAGTGATACGCTATGAATAGTTTTGAATTGATTGAATGGTTCATTGTTATTGCGTTTGTAGCCATTCAACTGAATATTTATTTTAAAGCACAGCAGAAAATACAGCGGCTGCACAAAGTATTTCCGCCTGTGCATAATTTTAAAATCTATACTTTTTATGTCTCCGACAACTCGCTGCATAACAATCCGCGGGAAATACTTGCGGAGTTGGAAAACTATTACATGGAGCATCCCAAAGATTTTTATTCAAATAATAAACCCGATAAGTCATTTGCTGAATACGAGAAGTACAAACCGCATAATCTGCACGCAGTAGAGCTGCTCACTACCAAGGCCAACCACAGCTATATCCTCTCCAGGATCATCAACACCATTAATATCTACCTCATCCGCAACAAAGGCTACGCCTCCGATTATGTATTGCTGAAAGAAATTGTTGAAAGCAATACATCGCTTGTAGAAAAAGACATTAAAAGAGATATACCGGCACCTTTCCGCATGGGGGTATTAGGCGCAATTCTGGCTATCATCACAGGGCTTCTGAAAGTTTCAGACGGGCCGGCAGACCACTACTCGGTTTACGGCACTATCACCGCAATCGCTTTGGTAATGCTGTTTTCCGGGCTGCTCATTACTTTTTATCTTACCGGTAAATACAGGAGAGCGCTGGCATCGGAAGAAGCCGCGAAAACAGACTTCTACACATTTATATTGTCTGACCTGATGCCGTTACTGAACCAGAATTTAAACAACGCATTCAGCAACGTGCAGAGAAACCTCAAAATGTTCAACACCGATTTTGAAAATAATATGAAGTCGATGGGAACACTGATTGATAAGAATTTTGAATCATTGAGCATACAGAATAAAATTCTTGAACGTATTGAAAGCACCGACAACATGCAGTTTGCCAAAGCAAATATTGCTACGCTGCAGGAGCTGCAACTGACAACCGAGCGCTTTCAGGAATTCAGCCGCTATCTCGACAATGTGAATGCCATGCTATTGCAATCAAAAGAATATACCCATAAGATCAATGAGATGATTGCACGTACCGATGACTTTAAAGTCCTGGGCGACCACGTAATACAGACTTTTAAGCACAATGAACAACTGATAGATTTCCTGCAACAGCACTACAACTCGCTCGACCACAGCAGGCAAATGATCAATAACTCCGTAGGTAAAGTAAATGCTACGCTGGATGAATCACTGGACAATCTTAAATCGTTTACCCAAACAAAAATCCTGGAGATTCAAAAGCTTATAGACAAAGAGATGGAAATCATACAGTATGCACATGAAAACCGTAACAAAGCCAATGAAGACAATGGCATGGCGGCTTTGGCAGCAGAGATCCGCGAACTGAACAGTAAGCTTGAGGCTTTAGCTCAACAACCCGCTGAAACACAAGCCCCGGGCGGGTTTGCAGCCAAATGGAAAAACCTTTTTGGTAAGTAGTTTACGTGCCTTAAGGCGCGTACCCATGATATATTGCAATATTCGACGTGTAAACTATTTACGTGTCTTTGTTGAATATGACCACACCGCCACACACGTCGTCGCGAGCGAGGCACGAGCGAAGCAATCCCATTCATCCTGTAGCCAACGATCTTCTGCGAACTTTGCATAAACAACCTTGGCGGCCTTTGCGTGGTAAAAAAACAATTCCACGAGAGCGCAAAGCTGGCATTCCTGATTTTAATCTTTTATAAACTCTTGCTGCTATTTACGAACAAGAAATCAGGCTCACGCAGAGTGCCTAAAGAGTAAGCACGCCAGGCTGGAATTCTAATTGAGAGATTTTTAAAAACTTTGCAGCCTTTGCGTAAACAACCTTAGCGGCCTTTGCGTGGTAAAAAAACAATTCCACGAGAGCGCAAAGCCGGCATTCCTGATTTTAATCTTTTACAAATTCTTGTTGCTATTTACCAACAAGAAACCAGGCCGTTGCACCTCTCCGCGTAAAAAACGCGCGCGAATTTAGTGGGGAAAAAGTCATAAAAGTGCACGCAAGCGCCAGCCGGAAAATTTATAAAGCCATGCTGAAAAATGCAGCGCAGCTATTATGAGCCATGTGTTGTTTCGCCATCGTAAACGATCATCCACATCACACCGAACTTATCTGTAAATGAACCAAAGTAACCAAAGAACTGTTGCGACATCGGCATTTCTACAATACCGCCCTCTGAGAGTATGTTAAACAGGCGGTCAGCCTCCTCCCTGCTGTCGACACCCAGCGCGAGATAGTTGTTTGTGCCTTCCACAAACTTTGCAGGAGCACCAAATGTATCGGAAGCCATAATGACATTGTCTCCTACAGGCAAGCCACAGTGGAGTACCTTGTTCTTGACTTCTTCAGGAAACGATTGTGTACCGCCGGGCATATCGCCAAAACGCATAATCTTACCTCCGATAAAGTCTACACCCAAAGCATCTTTGTAAAAGGTCATTGCTTCTTCACAATTACCATCGAAATTTAAATAGGGATTTAGTTTGTAAGCCATAGTTTTGATTTTGTGATTATAAAATATGTATCAAAAGAAATGTTTCCTATTATTATTTCAAACCTAATGCATTCATAGAATCACAGGAAGTTTTTAAGCCACCGGCACATGCTTTTTTCAACCAGTAAACGGCTTGCCTGATATCTTTTTTTACACCCCGGCCATTGGCGTAGCATAAACCCAAACTGTGCTGAGATTTCAGGCTCCCTTGTTGGGCGGCTTTTTTAAACCACTCAAATGCTTGTTTATAATCCTGTTCAACCTTATAACCTACCTGGTAAGAATTACCTAAATGTTCCTGCGCATTCACATTTCCGTTTGCAGCTGCCGTTTTCAGCCAAAATAGACCTTGCTTATTATCATCGGCGGCGAAATAAGACAATGACAGCCTAAATTCCGCATCTGATACGCCACCATCTGCAGCTTTTTTAAAATATTCAACAGCTTTTTTTTTGTTTATATCCACACCCATGCCTAATTCATACAATATGCCCAGATAATAACTACTACGAAGATCTCCAGCAGCATCTCCTTGCGTAAACCACTCCTTTGCTTTTATCAGATCCTTTCCGGTACCATGGCCATATAAATATTTTAAGCCTGTCATTGTCTGAGCTTCGGCATATCCCTGTGTGGCGGCCCTGCTAAACCATTCGAATGCAAGTTGTTCATTTTTAGTCGCACCACGCCCCGTTGCATAGCAGCGTGCCAGGTTGTATTGCGCTAAATGATCGCCTTTTTCTGCAGATTTGGTAAACCAATAAACTGCCTGTTTATAATCCTGTGCTACGCCATTGCCCTCATAGTAGCTCCATCCTAAATTATTTGCAGCACGTGGATCGCTACTTTGCACTATGGCCTCACGGAATAAATTCACTGCTTTTATATAATCTTTCTCAACGCCTGTGCCTGAATAATAAAACCATCCTAAATTAGTCTTTGCTGCTGCAACGCCTTTTTCTACAGCTTTCTCGTACCATTCCCGCGCACGGAGTACATCACGCTTTACACCTTCTCCCTGCTCATACTTCCAGCCTAAATTAAACTGTGCGTGTGCGTTGCCTTTGGCAGCAGCTTTCTCGTACCAGTAAACCGCCCTGGCATCATCTTTCCCGGTAAGTATACCTTTATCTAAAAAGTAGGCAACAATGCTCTCTGCAAACGGATCGCCTTTTTCTGCAAGCGCCTCAAACCACTTAAATGACCTGGTAAACCATTCCTTTGCTACAACAGAATCTTTCTTTATAAATTTTCCCTGATAATATAAACTACCAAGGTATAATTGTGCCAATACATTTCCGCGCTCCGCATAAGACCTGAGGGTATCAAGCTTCTTTGCCAGGTCAACCGTATCTTTTATGGCAGTAGTACTGTCTGTAGGAAAAATAGCCTGGCCTTTACCGGCCAAGAGAATAAACAAAAAAGAAATAACCAGTATTAATCTTTGCATTTTCTGATTTTTAAATGGCCAATTATTTTATCCGAAAATACAATATTTCCTTACTATTTACCACAAAAAAAATTAACCGGGTGTATAGAACAAAATGCTAAACTTCTACACTGTATGCTGCTCAGAACTGTGAGAAATCGCTTCAAAACACTTCCCACTGGTGGCCGTCAACATCTGTAAAAGTATTTTTGATACATCCAGCCATGATCCTGTGGTTGCTGTATTTTTGCCACCATTCTCTAAAGCTGTCTTTACCGGCTTATTCAGCGCTTCTTTACTTTCTACTCCAATGGCGTTCAGAACCTGCGTGGTAGAACCATCAGCAATAATTATTGAATAGCCACAACATAATACCTACTTTATCCCGGTCTTTTTTACATAACCAGGCTCTTTTTTAGAAATATTTTTTTACCCTGCTGTATAAAAATTCCTGCATCAATATGCAAGAGTTTCATCCACCTTATAACTCATACCTTGTAACCCAAGTAATTTGCGCATCAGACCGATCTGGCCCAGCAAATAGTCTTCCCGGCCGATAAACATGCCTATGGCATTCAATTTATTTTCCGCAAAAAATGAAACACCTAAACCCATGTTATAGGCTTCCTGCAGCTCTTCATCGCTAACCTGCAGCAATCGTTCGTAAAGCCCGGGAGATATCTTATGCCATTCTTCTTTCAGAGATTGGAGAGAAGGATAAATTTTATTGTCTTCAATAGCCTTACCCGCATTGAATAATTCCGCGTTTGGATCAGTATCCTTCATTCCGAGAATGTTCCCTGCCCAATATCGATCATTTACAAGATTGCCTGCCATCCACAATACATGGTTTGTATTGCCATCATTTCTTTGCAAGGCCATTTCTTCAGTAATATCCTGAAGTGCGTTGTAGAATTGCTGACTGTGCCATCTATAGGCAGGAATGATTATTTCTAATTTTTTTGATTTTGGGATTTCCATAATGTTAGTTTTGATTAAAGCATGTTAGCGCCTCCTGGTTATCGTATGGCAAGAATGCGATTATCCTGTATACTTATGCTTCGGCAAGTTTCCGAACTTCTTCAAACCCTTTCTCAAAACCGCTTCTCATCATTTCTTCGTATTCCTCTGCAGTTTCCACGGAACCGGTCAAGGTAGTAATACCATCCTCTGCCAGGTGATAGCTTTCCAAAGCGCCGGCAAAAGATTTTGCTTCGTCGCTGCTTACATCTTCTTCTCCATCTTTTAAAATTCCAATATGCTCAAACACGATTTCTGTGGGTTTATTCATTTTAATGATGGTAGACACTATGCCGTTTTTCTTTGATGCATCGGTAAAATAAGTTCTGCCATTTACTTTCCAGTCTGACTGCATAGAAGAGCCGGGAGAAAAATACTTTGTCCATATTGTGTAGGTATCTTTGCTCCATAGCGCATCCCAAACTTTTTGTGCAGGGGCATTGATCTTTTTTTCAAATGATAATTTAATCATGGTTGTATGTTTGGTGATCAGGAATTTGCCCTTTCCAGATCTGTAATAATGATTTTTCCCATCTTCATCAGCGCTTCTCCGCCTTTTTTTGTTTGCACAAGTTCTCCTATATTTTCAGGAAGTATCTGCCAACTTATACCATACTTATCTTTCAGCCAGCCACACATACTTTCCGTGCCGACACCAGCAATTAATTGGCTCCAGTATGCATCTATCTCTTGCTGATCCTTACAGTTAACTACGAGTGAAATACCTTCGGTGAAATTAAATTTATGATCTAAAGAGCTATCCATAATACCGATTAAATAATTATCAATCATAAATTCACCATGCATTATATGCCCTGCAGTTTCTTCTTCAGCACCGGTATATTCAAGCATTCCCTGCAATTTGGAATTGGGAAAAATGTTCATATAAAAATCAGCAGCTTCCCTGGCTTTACCATTGTTGTACCCGGTGAACATCAGCGTAGGTACTACTCTCTGTATAATATCTTCAGCTTTGCCGGTGTATAATTGCCAGCTAACTCCATACTTGTCATTGATCCAGCCGTACTTTGTACTGAAAGGATACTCGCCAAGCGGCATCAGAGATATGCCTCCCTCTAAAAGTTTGTTGTATATACTTTCTATCTCTTCTTCAGAGGTGCTTAAGAACATCAGTGAAAGCGCAGGCGTAGGTCTAAACTCATCACCGCCATTCAGCAGCATTATATTTTGGCCACCAATTGAGATCATAGCTACAACAGGGTTTTCCGTGACGATTTTTGCATCCGGGAAAACTGAAACATAAAAACCGGCTATTGATGCTGCATTATGATTGCACCAGATACAGGGATGGATTTTATTATTCATGTGTGTATATTTTAGTGCGCCGCTTTGCGGCTGTTTTTAATTGCCACATGGAATAGCCTTTATGCATTAAAAGTTGATATGCAACTGTGCTTATGCCTATTTCATGTGTATATATTTTAGTGCGCCGCTTTGCGGCTGTTTTTAATTGCCACATGGAATAGCCTTTATGCATTAACAGTTGGTATGCAATTTTGCTTATGCCTATTTCATGTGTATATATTTATTTGTTTTTTCAATTGCCACATGGAATAGCCTTTATTCATTTGCGGTTGGTATGCAACTTTGCTTATGCCTATTTCATGTGTATATATTTATTTGTTTTTTCAGTTGCCACATGGAATAGCCTTTATTCATTTGCGGTTGGTATGCAACTTTGCTTATGGCTATTTCATGTGTATATATTTATTTGTTTTTTCAGTTGCCACATGGAATAGCCTGTATGCATTAAAAGTTGATATGCAACTGTGCTTATGCCTATTTCATGACAATCATTTTTGCAGGTTAATCATCTGACATGAAATCAAAAGCACCTTTGCGCAGATTGATGCCATATTCGCTGAAAGCCTTTAGACACGCCAGGAAATTAGCCCAACCTTCCGTATTTCCTTTCAGCCATTTGATGCCGGCTTCATTATTGGGTTGCTCTTTTTCTGTAACAATTACTTTTGTGGCATTTCCCGGTAATTCTTCAAGCGTTATTTCTACTAACATACTTTCGCCGCTTTCTGCCGGCCATGTAAATGAAATAAATTGGTTTGGCCGGACATCTTTTACCTGCACATCAAACCTTGCATCAAATTCGGGCCATTTCCAGTTAACTGTTTTGCCTGTTTCCATTGGACCGGTACTTTCTGCAATGAAATAGTTCGACATTTTTTGCGGGTTTACTATATTTTCAAAAACGTCCTGCACTGGTTTCAGTATGCCAATTGATGTTTTAATTTCCAGTTTATCCATGGCTATGTTTTTTATTTAAGTGAATGAATACTACAATATATCTGCTTGCGTTTCACGGTACTTACTGTTAAGTCAGCGGCATGCAGGCCTTTATTACAGGATGCCCGCTTTCTTCTCACCGGTTCAGCAAAGACCGTTGTTATTTAATTTTCTCACTTCCATTGATCGTTTTGGCTTTATACCTTATCATTTTTATTATGAGTGCAATGGGTAATTCTTCATCTAAAGGAAACTGCACAGAACCTTTTCCCTGTTTATACCCGGACAATTCTTCTGCAAAGGCTTCGTGCGTAACCGGCGTTCCGTAAAAGCCGATATGATTTTTTGCTGCCCCAAAATAAGCCAGCGGCTTACCCTTTAATTTGTAGGCGGGCATGCCGTAAGCCATACTTTCCAATGCATCAGGGATCGTTTTTTTTATTGCCTGCCGCATAGTTTCCAGCTTTGCCTGGTGTTTGTAGCTTTGAGCTGCAATGTACTCATCTACTGTATTCATAATTGATTATTTTCAGCATAAGGTCGAAAGTTTTCCGGAACTACCTTCCAGCTGGTTCAGAAATTATTCTCCCATTGATATGCTCCTGCATAAATGATGTTTTGGCATATCAAATCTAAAAATTATTCTGCATAAGTACACTTGCCATAAGGCAAGAAATAAAAAAGCGGATTGCCGCAATCGATACATCACCTTTATGCAGTATTTTTTTAGGATAAAACTAATCACGTATCAAAGGTGTGTCTATACATCCCATTGGCTTATAGTATTGGGGGTGATAAAAATAATTGATAATATTTTACTACTTTAGTCGTTGTTTAAAAAATGGTCATTTCCATAAATGCGTTGCCGCACTTAAACAAAATCAATAAAAATAAACGGATGAAAAAATTACTGTCTTGCTTATTGTTGCTGACAACGATGGTGAATGCGCAGCATAAACCGGTATTAACAGAAGCAGTTGCATTGAAGCTTTCTCAATTACCATTACATTGTATAGAACAGGAATACCCTAATAAAACGGCGCACATTATAAATAATGAAAAAGAAGCCATGCTAAGCCCGAAAGCATTGCACCCGAGTTTCTATGGCTGCTTCGATTGGCACAGTTCGGTGCATGGCCACTGGATGCTGGTAAAGCTGTTAAAGATATTTCCCAATATAAAAAATGCTGATAAAATCTACCAGATGCTTGATACATCTTTTCAGGCGGAAAACCTGGAGGAAGAAGCAGCCTACTTTTCAAAATACGCGCTCACCAATACTTTTGAAAGAACATATGGCTGGGCATGGCTGCTTAAGCTCGACGAAGAACTGGCAAACTGGAATAACCCGTCTGCCCAAAAATGGCACAAGCATTTAAAGCCGCTCACAGATACAATTGTAAAGCTATGGAAAACATTTTTGCCTAAACAAACCTATCCAAACAGAACCGGTGTACACCCGAATACAGCATTCGCGCTTGCATTTGCCATAGACTGGGCACGGGTTGTACGCGATAAATCGTTTGAGGAAGCCTTATTGAATAAGGCAAAATATTTTTATTTAAAAGATGAAAAAACACCGGCTTACCTGGAACCCGACGGATCAGATTTCTTTTCGCCCAGCCTGGAAATTGCAGAACTGATGAGCAGGGTACTTCCGCAGAAAGAATTTACAAATTGGTTGAATAAATTTTACGAAGAAAGAAGCATCCGGAATATTTTTAAAATCCCGGTAATAAGCGATATAAACGATTACCAGACAGTACATCTTGTAGGATTATCTTTTTCCAAAGCATGGTGTATGAAAGAGGTGTCCAGGGTATTGCCAACAGGACATCCCATGAAGAATGCTTTTAAAAATAAATCGAATGAATTTCTTTCAAGGGCGCTGCCTTTATTATTTAAAGCAAACTATGGAGGCGATCACTGGCTGGGCAGCTTTGCCGTATATGCGCTTGGAAAATAAAAACTATTTAATCTTTATCTGAAAGTTCTTTTCTAATGCGGCTCAAAGAAGAATCGGTAATGCCGAGATAAGTAGCTATTTGTTTCAGTGGAGCCAGCTGCAGCACACGCGGCTTCTCATTCATAAGCTTTAAATACCTTTCCTTTGCAGATGTGGTAATCATCTCAACGGAGCGTTGCTTAGACAGGAACAATTGCTCTGCCATCCATGAACGCCCCCACTCCCGAAAACTTTCAATGGAATGAAAGAGTTGCTGAAAATCCTGGAAGCCTATTCTCCAGCAGCAACAATCTGTAAGCGCCTGTATGTTTTCCTGCGAAGGCACACGCTGAAACAAAGAAGATACTTCAATGATGATTTCCTTCTCGCCGAAAAAAGTGATGGTAATATCATTGCCGGTATAATCATAAACGAAAGAACGTGCAAGTCCTGACTGAAGTATAAAATATTCGTTTGCTATTTTTTGCTCTTTCAGTAAATAATCTCCTTTAGAGAAATGTACCAACTCATGAGCAGCAAATATTTTTTCCAGGGCATCATTTTTAAAAAGCGGATGCCGGTAAACTGCCTCCAATGCATTTGTATCGGTCATTATGAAATTGTTATTCTTTCATCATGCTGCTCACCATCTCTACTACATCTTCAATATTGGGCTTGCTGAAATAATCGCCGTCTGAAGCATAAGCCGGACGATGTGCTTTGGCCGTGAGCGTTCCGGGTTTTACATCCAGGTATTTGTAGCCTTCCTGCTCTTCAATCACTTTGTTGAACATATACGCAGCCGCACCTCCCGGCACATCTTCATCTACAAAAAGTATGCGGCTGGTTTTCTTTAAGGATTCCACAATGGTGTGATTGATATCAAAAGGCAACAGCGTACGCACATCAATCACTTCGCAGGAATAGCCGAGATATTCCAGGCGGTTTGCAGCTTTTTCAATGATCCTCAAAATAGATCCGTACGATACTATGGTAATGTCTGTGCCTTCACGGATCACTTCGGGTACGCCCAGCGCAATGGTAATGTCTAAAAGGTTTTCAGGCATTTTTTCCTTGAGGCGGTAGCCATTCAGGCATTCTATAACCAGGCCCGGGTCATTGCTTTTTAATAATGTATTGTACATTCCGATGGCCTGCGTCATATCCCTGGGCACACACACATGCATACCCCGCAGGCTGTTAATGACCATTCCCATGGGTGAGCCACTGTGGAACATGCCTTCCAGCCGGTGGCCTCTTGTACGTACAATGACCGGGCAGCTCTGCCTGCCGTCGGTACGGTAATGCAGGGTAGCCACATCATCGCTGAGCGGTTCCAGTCCATACAACAGGTAATCCAGGTATTGTATCTCTGCTATAGGGCGCAGGCCGCGCAAGGCCAGGCCAATACCTTTCCCGATAATAGAAAGTTCACGTATGCCGGTATCAAACACGCGCATTTCGCCATGTTTTTGCTGCAATCCTGCAAAGCCTTGATTTACATCGCCGATATGGCCTACGTCTTCACCGAACGCTACTACTCTTTCATTGGTTTTAAATAAAAGATCAAAGTATTTATTCAATACTTCAAACCCGTTCACAGACTTTGCATCATTACTGTAGGCCGGTGTATTCTCTTTTACAAGCATCGCAGATTTCGGGCCTTCATCCATCAGGTTCCTGTCATAGACGTTGTGCCATTTTTGTTTCAGTGATTCATAGTAATGAGCCAGCTCTTTGTTTACGATACCGTACTTTTGGTGTACACTCAAAGTTTTTGAAACAGCTATGAGGCTGTCTTTTATCAGCGGTGATTTATTTGATTGCAGGAAATTTTTTATTTCCGTAATGGTTTCGTCGGCCTTGCTGTTACCGGTCTGTATGTGAGATAAAAGTTTTACGGCTTCTTCTGCCTGTTGCCGCAAAGGCTCCTGGTATTTATGCCATGCTTTTTTGCGTGCTGTTTTTACGGTTTCTTTTGCTTCTGCCTGTATATTATTCAGTGTTTCTTCATCAGAAATACCGTTGTCAATGATCCATTCTTTCATCTTGCGCAGGCAGTCGTGCTCTCTCTCCCATTGCAGCCTTTGTTGAGTTTTGTATCTTTCGTGGCTGCCGGAAGTAGAATGCCCCTGCGGCTGTGTAATTTCTTTTACGTGAAAAAGAGCAGGTGTATGGGTATCTCTTATTTTCTGAATGGCATGTTCAAACACTTCACACATCTCCTGGTAGTCCCAGCCTCTTAAAGTATATATATCCATACCATTGGTACCGGCTTCTTTTTGAAAACCGCTCAAAGCCTCTGAAATAGAGCCTTTCGTGGTCTGCTTGCGTGTAGGTACTGAGATACCGTAGCCATCGTCCCACACAAATACGGCAAGCGGCACCTGCAATACAGCGGCTGCATTCATCACTTCCCAGAAATGGCCCTCTGAGGTAGCTGCATCGCCAATGGTGGCAAAACATACTTCATTACCGTTACGGGAAAGCGATGCGAATTTCTCATGTTGCAAAGCAGGATTGTTCCTGAACTGCTTGGATGCAAATGCAAGGCCCAGGGCGCGCGGCATCTGCCCGCCTGTAGGCGCAATGTCGGCTGATGTGTTTTTCATATCAGCCAGCGGCAGCCACTCTCCGTTTTCATTGATGTTTGGCGTGCCGTAGTGGCAAACCATGTTCCTGCCGGAGCTTACCGTATCGTGCGCGGGATTTGTATCTGCATACAACTGAGAGAAAAAACTTTCTATGGTAGACATGCCGGTTGCAAACATAAAAGTCTGGTCGCGGTAATAGCCCGAGCGGAAATCGCCGTTTTGAAAGTATCTTGAAAGCGCTACCTGCACTACTTCCTTCCCATCGCCGAAGATGCCGAACTTAGCCTTGCCCGTCAGCACTTCTCTTCTGCCCAGCAGGCTTGCTTCACGGCTCACGATAGCTGTTCTATAATCTTTGAGCACCGAAGAACGGAATTCCTCGAAAGACAACATGTCTTTATCAAGTTCTGTTTTCAAATCTTGCATTGTACGAATATAGCAAAAAATGTTTTAGAGATTTGTTTAAAGCCTGATCTACCATGAGAAATTTATGGCCTGTACAATGTCTGGATGCAGGCTTTTAGCCACCGGACAGGTAAGACCGGCTTTTTCAATAATCGTCTTCTGCTTCTCATCCAGGGTAGATAAACGATCAGGAAAATCTACTTCAATCTGTATCTCTACAATCCTCCTTGGATCGGGGGCCATAATCTTGGTCACATGCATTTCCGTGCCTGTAAGATCAATGTCTATGCTTTGTGCTTTAATGCCCATGATGGTCATCATGCAACTGCCTAAGCCTGTGGCCACAAGGTCTGTAGGGGAAAATAATTCTCCCCTGCCCTGGTTATCTACCGGGGCGTCTGTCTGTACTGTGGACCCGCTCTGCAGGTGTGTCATTTCCGTTCTGAGATCGCCTTTGTAAACTATTTTTGATGTCATATGTTTGAGTAGTTTAAGATTATTAAAGATAATACATTCTGATAAGATCAAGTGCAGCCATCCATATTGATTGTTTAATGGTTATCTATACAGGCTCTTTTAAACATCCGGAAAGGTAATATTTTACGAGTCAGGCTAAGCGCATTAAGACCTTATTTTATCTGTTTTTAATCGCCCACAGCCGGGCCGGTATTCTTGTTTCCGATAGCTATCGGGGGCACGTCGCTTATACGTTCGTTCCTGCCGGTAGCCATCGGGATTAACATGCTTCTTTGCATGTATTTATTTTATTTGTTTTCAGTTGTCGCGATAAATAAGCATTCCTTACTGGCCCCGCCTAAGGCGGCATGGTTATTTCGTATGAATATTTATTTTAGCGCTTCGCACACCTTTGGCGCTTGCTTCAAAAATAATGTTGCCGGGAGTTTCTCCGGATTGTACTATAGCTGTTAATTGCCCGCTAAACAATCTCATAGAAGGCGCCTGAAACGATTCCAGGCTGGCTGGGTTGCCGTTGGCCGCAGCTTTGTAATTTCCTGCACCGGCCACCTTAAAGTTGATCTGCCTTGTCTCGTCGGGGCAGAAGTTGCCCTCTTTGTCTACTATTTTTACATTGATGAAAGCAAGATCTTTCCCGTCTGCTTTAATATGGGTCCTGTCCACGGAAAGCTCTATGCGATGTGGCTTTCCGGCAGTTTTCATTTCTTTTTCAGCTACCGCTTTCCCATTGGCATCATATGCCACTACTTTTACTGTGCCGGGTTCATATTTGGTATCCATCCACATTAACCGGTATCTTTTCTGACGTTCAAAAGTTTTTTCGGCTTCTTTATTGGCGCTGGAATCTCTTTTCACGCTGAGGTCTTTGGTGCGTTTTCCCTGGCTTTTTCCATTGATAAACAATTCGGCGGAAGGATGATTGGTATAAACAAATACCGGTGTTACTTCACCTTCGCGGCCCTTCCAGTTCCAGTGCGGCAATATGTGCAGCGTTTCTGCTTTTTTGTTCCAGTGACTGCGATACAAATAAAACCTGTCTTTGGGAATACCCGCCAGATCTACAATGCCGAACAGGGAGCTGTGGCTTGGCCAGTCAGTATAGTATGGTGTAGGTTCTCCCAGGTAATCAAATCCCGTCCATACAAACTCGCCGATAGCATACGGCAGGTCTTCGTGCTGAATAAAATCATCTTCGGGCAGATTGCTCCAGCCGCAATGCTCCACATCGTAAGACGATGCCTGGTGATCGGGATATTTTACCATCGATTTCCTTTCTACCGGAAATTTGTAGATGCCCCTGGAGCTTACCGTTGATGCAGTTTCACTACCCAGTATCAATTGCTGAGGCAGCTTTTTATAATTTTCATGGTATAAATGCGGCCGGTAATTAAAACCAGCCACATCCATTATTGCAGCAAAATTATTAGCTGTAACTGCTCCCGGGTTGTCCATTCCGTTGGTCACAGGCCTGGTTGGATCTTCCCGGTGGCAGATATCCTGTAAAAATTTATTTCTTTTCGGCCCTTCTGTGCCATTTGCCTGCTCCGGCACCTCATTGCCAATACACCACATCACTACAGAAGGATTATTCCGGAAATTGTGCAATAAATTTACCAGGTCTTTTTCAGCCCACTTGTCCCAAAAAAGATTGTAACCATTGGCTACTTTAGGCTGCTTCCATTCATCGAAAGTTTCTACCATCAGCATCATACCCATTTCATCGCAGGCGCGCACCAGTTCGGGCGCAGGCATGTTGTGCGAGGTACGAATGGCATTTACACCCATATCTTTCATTGTGCTTATTTGCCTGCGAATGGCTGCATTATTTACAGCCGCGCCCAGAGGCCCCAGGTCGTGGTGATTGCATACTCCCCGGAATACTGTTTTTTCACCATTTAAGTAGAATCCGTCGTTTGGCCTTAATTCAATAGTGCGTATGCCAAACCTGGTATTATAGGTATCCACAAGCAGGTCTGCATTGTACAACTTAGATTCGGCAGTGTATAAAACAGGATTATCTATTGACCATAAAACAGGATTAAGTACAACAAAATTTTGCTCAAATTCGCCTTCATCATATGTTGTAAGGTTTACCTTATTTGTGCTTACGTGTTTACCGTTTGCGTCTTTGATAACAGTTTCTAAAATATAAACACCGTTTTTATCAGCGTTTTTAATTTTGGTTTTCAGATTTATACGGGCAAAATCTTTTCTTACTACGGGTGTAGTAATATAGCTGCCCCATACAGGAATATGCACGGGATCTGTAACAATTACATGCACATTGCGGTACAAGCCTGCGCCGGGATACCAGCGGGATTGTTCAGGCCTGTTCATCAGATGTACGGCAAGGGTATTTTTCTGTCCTTCTAAAACATAATCGGTTATATCAAAATGAAAGGAGTTGTACCCATAGGGCCATTCGCCTGCTTTCTTTCCGTTGACATATACCTGCGAATTGGCCATGGCGCCATCGAACAAAACAGTTACCCGTTTTCCTTTTTTAAACTGCGGGATATCGAACTGTATGCGATACAGCCCTATGCCCACAAAAGGCAAGCCGCCCGTGCGACCCGCATGTTCAGTAGCTTTGGTCTGCCCGTCTTGTAAAATGGCAACATTTTGCATATCGTTGTTCGGGCTAAACGGGCCGTAGATAGCCCAGTCATGCGGTACGGTTACTGTTTGCCATTTGCTGTCGTCAAATGTGGGCTGCATAAAATCAGGGCTTTCTTCCCTGGAGAATTTCCAGTTTTTTTCTAACAGGAATTCAGAACGGTTTTGTGCAAGGGTTGCATAGTATGCCCCAAAAAATATCAGCGTAAAAAATAGAAAGAAGCGCTTCATCAGAAATGTATTTTATGTAAATAATATTTTGTATGATATATCGGAACCGGCCAAATTTAGTTGTAAAAACCTAAAAAGCCAATGATTTCGCTACTATTTAATCTGTTATCGTTGTAGAAGGTAAGCTATCTGCCTAACAGGTGCGGGTATATTATAATACAATTATAGATAACACAATTTATTTTTTAAATTGTGATCGTGCTGCTTTAAGTAACTGCGAGATCTTGCAACAAATAGTTTACCAATAAATAGAAAAATAAGTATCTTTATGATCGGATATTATATAACATCAGCGTAAATGATTGAAGAAATAAAAAATAACAACCCGGAAGTTTTTGAGTTTTTTTTCAACAAGTATAATGAATGTTTGTTTTTTTATTTTCTTAAAAAAACCAAATCCTACCCTGATGCGGAAGAACTTACACAGCAAACCTTCATAAAATTTTGGGAGTACAGATCTTCTTTATCAACCGAAGTACCTGAAAAAATACAACTTTTCCACAAAGCGCGGCTGGTGCTTATTGACTGGTTGCGCAAACAGGCAACAATGCGTAAGCTGTATGAAAATCTTTCCCATCAGGCAGAACCTGCTGAAGAACCGAAAGATAATATTAACTATGAAGAAAGTGAGCAGCTGATAAAAAAACTCCACTTGAGCATCAACAAACTGCCGAAAACAAGGAAAAAAATTTTTGAACTTTTTCAGTTTAAAGGTTACTCCTACAAGCAGATTGCTACCATTCTGGATATTTCCCCAAAAACCGTAGACAATCATATTTACCAGGCTATGAAGCAATTGAGGAAAATGATGTCGGCGATGATTATTTTACTTTTCCTGAAATAACATGAAGCTGTTAGCTATTATATACTCCTCATTCTTATGGGCAATACCTCAGCTTTATAACATTGTTTTGTTTAGCAGTATAGTTACCGGATTGTTTTTCATTCTCATTTCTGCCGGGCAGCATTTATTCAGCCCTCTCTTCACATGAGTTCTGCGCCATACACTATAGGTTTGATTCTTTTTTTCAACAAGTAATCCAGCTTTTTTTTAAAACAATAGGGAATTTGTAAGGTAGCACGTTATTATGTTTGATGAACGAATCATTCGACACATTAATCAGGCGATTTATAGACAATAAATGTTCTGCAGAAGAAGCAGAACAAGTATTGGATATTTTAGAAAAGTATCCTGAGCTTTTAGAAAAGTATTTGGACCAAAGTGAATTTGAATCTATTGCCTCAGGTAATTTTCACCTGCCCGCCCGCGTGAAAACAAGGATAAAAGCAAAAGTTTTCAAAAACATCGATAAACCGGCGACCGGAAAAATTTTCTTTAAAGCACTTGCAGCAGCGTGCATTACAGGCTTTTTTATTGCCTTATTTTTTATCAGAAACGATAAAGAAAGCGTTTTACCCCAGCTTTCCGGCGAGCTTGCGCAAACCATTGACGGCTCTTTCATCAACCAATTTCAAAAAACAATTGCAAACACCGGTAGTGAAGCAATGCATGTGCAGCTTCCTGATGGCTCAACAGTAATTTTAAAGCCAAAAGCGGAAATAAAATATCTTTCCAGTTTCACAAAAGCAAGAAATATTTATCTCAAAGGGGATGCTTATTTCAAAGTGTCTAAAGACGCGCAGCATCCATTCAAAGTGCATGAGGGCGGTGTGGGCATTACCGCTCTGGGAACCGAATTCTGGGTTTGCAATCAAACAAATGAAAACATTATCAGCGTAAAACTTGTAGAAGGAAAAGTGCTGGTAAGCCCTGTTTCAGCGGATTTTACTTTTAAGGATGTGGTACTCTACCCCAATCAGGATTTTATTGTCAACAAAATTGCCGGCACTACTGCGTTGCATGATAATACCTTGCAGAAGCGAATTGCGCAAGAAACAGGTGCATTAAACCAGATCAAAAAAGAAGCCGCTGTGGTAAACATCAATGAATATGCGCTGCAATTTTCTTATACGCCGGTGACGGATGTTTTTGCCATACTGGAAAATTATTTCAATGTAAAAATTGTGGTTGATAAAGCCATACTTTCCAACAGCCAGTTTACCGGCAAAATTTATCTAAAAGATTCCATCGAAACCATCATCAGGAAAATAAGCGAATTGAATAATCTGCAATTCATGTTGAAGCGTAGCCCTGAGAACGATACTATTTTCATGAAACAAAAATCTTTGGTCTCAGATCCTCCGGCGGCACGGCAAAGCAGCGTGCAGCCATTCATCAGGAATAATTTATACACCACTCCGGCTGTAAAAGTTTCCGTAACGGCTGATACAAAATTTAAAAAAGAAATTTTTGTAAATAAAGAATATATAGAATTCAGGTATGCTACTATTCAGGAAGTTTTCGGCGAGCTAAAGAAGTATCACCAGATACAGATACAGATGGAGGAAGGCATTTCGCAAAATTTATTTACCGGGAAAATATACCACAATCTCCCTGTAGATAAATCAATAAAACATTTGTGTAAAATAAACGATCTGCAGTATTCTGTCATTGCAGAAAGATTTTTGATTTATAAATGAATAACCATTTCGCCTGAGGTGACGCCAACGGTGGACGCGTATACATCTAAAGTACATACCGATATCTATGTGGGACCACAGGAAATACACATATGCAATAGTGATAAGAATGCAGCATACCAACCGCGGATGAATAAGCTTATTCCATGTGGCAATTAAAAACAGCCGCAAAGCGGCGCACCGCAATGATTATATGGGGAAAGGAAGTTCACTGAAAGTAACTCCATCTGGCCCAAAACAAAAATATCAGGCTATTAAAAACAATAAAATAAAATATAAAGGAATGAAATAACCATAAGATTGAGCATCATACCCACCGGGAATGAGTATTGAATCTAAAAAAATGGTTATTCCATGTGACAACTGAAAAACAAATAAATTATATACACATGAAATAGCCATAAACAAGGTTGCACACCAACCGCAAATGAATAAAGGCTATTCCATGTGCAACTGGAAAAAACAAATAAATATACACATGAAATAGCCATAAACAAGGTCGCACACCAACCGCGAATGAATAAAGGCTATTCCATGTGGCAACTGGAAAAAACAAATAAATATACACATGAAAAGTAAGCACAAAATGATCATAACCTCGTTGTTGCTATGCCTTTCTGCTGCATTTGTGCATGCACAGGAAAAAACAGCAATAGAGGGGACCGTTCTCACTGTCAACGGAGAACCATTATCCGGGGTTTCCATCAGGGTTGTTCATGATGATACCGGTGAAAGCCATTTTACTACAACCAATACAGAAGGGATTTTTAATTATCCCAACGTGACGCCTGGCAACACTTATGATCTGTTTTTTGAGTATGTTGGTTATGCAGCTGATTCATTGATCAATTACAGGATCAACACCCCAGGAAAAAACACGGTAATGATCCGTCTTGCCGAGCAGGCTGCCGAACTGGGAGAAGTGGTAGTTGTAGGTTATGGCACGCAAAGGCGTGCAGATGTGGTGGGCGCGCTGGACAAGGTAGCAGCAGAAGCCATCCAGGGGAAGCCGGCCGTTAATACCACACAAGCCTTACAGGGTACTTCGCCGGCGCTCATTATCCAGCAGCGCAACATGGAGCCGGGCGGTGCAATGAACATCAACATCCGCGGCATTAATTCTATGCAGGATAATTCACCATTAGTGGTGATTGATGGTGTTGTTGGCGGCGATATCAACCTGCTGAATCCTGCTGATATTGATAATGTTTCTGTATTGAAAGATGCCGGCACAGCTGCTATTTACGGCTCCAGGTCTGCCAATGGCGTAATATTGATCACTACAAAATTCGGAAGACGCAATACCCCGGTTACTGTCAACTACAATGGGCTTGTAGGCGTGCAGGTGCCCAACATTCCATACAAGCCCGTAAAAGGCTATGAGAATATGATTCTAAGAAACCAGTCAGAGATCAACGCAGGCAATGCACCGGTATTTTCGCCACAACAGATCAGGGAAAGGCAGCAGCAGGGTGATTATGAATGGGCGCTCTACACGATTTTGAAAAATGCCATACAGCACAATCACAACATCAGCGTAAGCGGGGGCAATGAAAGAACCACATTCCTCGTTTCCGGCGGCTATACCAATCAGGAAAGCAACCTCGTAGGCCCCAGAAAAGGATGGGAAAGATACAACTTCCGTGTAAACATGACCAATACAATCGGCAAGGTAAAATTAACGACAAACATTGCCTACAATAAGAGCTTTGGCAAAGACCACTCTAACTTCACGTCAAACCTGATTGCAGACGCCCGAAGGTTGCCGCCTTATTATCTTTTGAAAGATAGTCTTGGCAGATACCTGATCAACGACGTGCTCACAGAGTTTAGCCCGCTGGGTCTTCTGGAGGCAGGAGGATACAGGAATTATAACAATGATAATATACTGGGCAATTTTATTGCCGCTTACGATATCACAGACTGGCTCAACATCAGAGGCGTTTTTGGCTTCGATCAAACAGCAAACCACCAGGTAGAGCGCCTGATGCAGGTTAATTTTTATCCCCGCGGTACTGCCAATGCTGATCGTGACGTGTGGGACAGAAACTCTAAAGGCGTTTTCTACAATACACAATTGCTGTTAGAAGCTAAGAAAAGATTTGGTGTACACAACACTTCTCTTTTGTTAGGCGCATCCAATGAGTCATATAATTATTTTGCTAACGGAGTACATAAAAAATTCACTGATCCTGAACTGGGTATTCCCGGCGATGGCACGGTTGTATGGACGGATTCATACAATTCATTATCTGACAATAACCAAAACAGCCTGAACTCTTTTTTCGGCAGGGCATCTTATAACTACAGCAATAAATATTATGGCGAATTCAGCTTCCGCTTCGACGGATCTTCCAGATTTCCTGGCTACAACCGCTGGGGCTTCTTCCCTTCTATTTCGCTGGGCTACCGCATCACAAATGAAGATTTTATGCAGGCCTACAAGCAAAATGTCGGCGATCTTAAGCTGAGAGGTTCATACGGTATTTTAGGTAACCAGAACATTGACAATTATCAATATTTATACAGATATCTTCTGTACAACAATGCTTATGCATTCAACAATATTCCTGTAGGCGGTACAGGCGTTAGGCCCAACAATCCCGACATCAGTTGGGAAAAATCTGCAACAACCAATATTGGTATTGATGCAACCTTCTTTAACCGTGCACTGGAATTGTCTTTCGATTATTTCAACAGGATTACTTCAGACATTCTTATCCCTCCTGCCGTGCCGGGAACATTTGGCGCTACTTTTCCTGATTATAATGCAGGGAAGTTGAGAAATGAGGGATGGGAGATCAACGCTACCTATAACAAAGCAGGCAGGCTCTTCAATCACCGCATCAGCTTTAACCTCGGCGATAACAAAAACAAAGTATTGGATTTTGGTGGAAATACAGAAATACGTGGCGCGGAAGAAATGCGCATTATTCTAAAAGAAGGCGTTCCTTTCCGCTCTTATGTAGGATATAAAAGAGACGGCTACATACAAAATCTGGACGATGTGCTCAACGCTCCGCGCCCCGCAGGCTTAACAGTTGGCATCGGCGATAATAAGTATGTGGATTATAACCAGGACGGAGTAATCAATGATGCTGATCTGTTCATTCTGGGTAACGGCTTTCCGAGACTAAATTACGGGTTGACTTACAATGTTACTTTCAAAGGAATTGACCTGATGGTATTTCTGCAGGGTGTAGGTAAAAGAACCGCGGCGCTTAGAGGTGAACTTATAGAGCCGTTTCACTTCAATTATGCACAGATAATGTATAAACACCAGCTTGACTTCTGGACACCTTTCAACACGGATGCGCGTTTCCCGCGCATAGCAGCGGCAGGAAGCCAGTCTGTTACCAACAACTATCGCCAGGGCTCCGATATGTATTTATTCGACGCTGCTTACCTGAGAGTGAAAAACATCCAATTGGGTTATTCACTGCCTAAGACAGTGCTTGACAAAGCAAAGCTGAAAGGCCTGCGCGCATATGTGTCAGTGCAAAATTTACTCACGTTTTCCAAGCTCAATTTTATGGACCCGGAAACAACAGAGTTTAATAATAATCTCATAAACGATGGCGCAAACAGTGCAAGAGCATACCCTACACCCATATATTATGGATTTGGAATTGATATTACTTTATAAAGATGATGAGAGCATTTGCAAAATCGATTACCTGATAGAATAAATATACACACATGAAATAACCATAAACATTAGGAATCTATACCAACCGTGAATGAGTATTGAATCTAAAAAAAATGGTTATTCCATGTGGCAACTAAAAAACAAATAAATATATACACACATGAAATAGCCATAAGCATAGGTGCATACCAACCGCGGATGAATAAAGACTATTCCATGTGACCATAAAGAAAAAATAAAAAATATACACATGAAATAACCATAAAGATTAAGAATCTATACCAACCGGGAATGAATATGGAATCTAAAAAAATGGTTATTCCATGTGACAACTGAAAAACAAATAAAATATACACACATGAAAATAATGAAAACATACAAAATAATGTTTGTTGCCGCCGGCATCCTTTCGTTATCTTCCTGTATGAATAAACTGGATCTTTACCCCACCAACCAGTTTACGGAAGAAAATTATTGGACCAATAGCCAAAAAGCACAAAGCTTTTTAAACGACGCTTATCACAACATGGCTGATGCCGAAAGGTATTTTTACAACGAAGCGCTTTCCGATAATGCTGTTAATCTTCGCGGAGATGTACAGGGAGCCGCATCCATTGCCTCGGGCGTAGCAGATGCTGGCCATGGAAGATTTTCAAACGAATGGTTCCGGCGCTATCAGTCGATACGTAACGCCAACATGCTTCTCGAAAACATTGACAAGGTGCCCAATATGGATGAAGCCCTGAAAGAAAGAATGAAAGCAGAAGCCAGGTTCATCAGAGCTTTTGCTTACTTTCACCTGGCAACATGGTTTGGCGATGTGCCCCTTTTCAACACGGTTATCAACTTTAATGACTCTAAGACAATCAGCCGTTCTCCGCACCAGCAAGTGATCAGCTTTGTGCTAAGCGAACTGGATGCCATTGAAAGTACTCTTCCCGTACAGTATCCTCAAAATGAAAGAGGAAAGATCACAAGAGGAGCCGTTATAGGCATGAAGGCAAGAGTGCACCTACTTGAAAGCAACTGGCAGCAGGTAATAGCGGAAACAGAAAAACTGATTACCTCTACGGCCAACGGTGCTTATAGCCTCTTTCCATCGTATGCAGGTCTTTTTGAAGAAGCCAATGAGTTCAATTCAGAAGTCATCTTCGATTTTCAGTACGTGCAGCCCAATGTTTCTTACAACACGTTTTTCGATATTGCCCCGCTCTCGGTCGGCGCCCGACTGAATTCGCTGGCACCAACACAAGAATTGGTAGATAGCTATCTGATGATGAATGGAAAACGCATTACCGATCCGGCTTCAGGCTACAACGAAAACGAACCGTATGTAAACCGCGATCCGCGATTAACGGCAACCGTTGTTTATCATGGTTACCAGTGGCAGCGTCCCGATGGAAGTTTTAAAACAATCTATACGCGTCCCGGTACAGATCCGGTAAGAGATGAGAACGGAAATGCAGCCGATGAATACAGGCCAGGCTCATCATCCTCGCCTACCGGTTATTACTTTAGAAAATATTACGACCTCAATTCAGGCACAAACTTCCGTTCGGGCTTAAACCTGATCATTATGAGGTATGCCGACATTCTTCTTATGTATGCCGAAGCAAAAAATGAATTGGGACAGATGACAGAAGAGGTCTGGAACAAAACCATCAGGGCCATCCGCCAAAGAGCAGGATTTACGGCTGCTGAAGCGCTGAATTTCAATGCCGCTCTCAGCAATGCACAGATAAGGGAAATTATCCGCAACGAAAGAAGAACAGAACTGGTACTGGAAAGCCTCCGAATTTTTGACATCAAAAGATGGCGCATAGCCGGCCAGGTGCTGAACGGATGGGTGCACGGCGCTAAATTTGGCCCTGCTTCTGTTGATAATGGTTACCTGAGAGTGCAGCAAAGAGTCTTTGATCCTGCCAAACATTACCTGTGGCCAATACCGCGCCAGGAACGAAACATCAACCCCAATTTAACCCAAAACCCTAACTGGTAATTATTAATATTAAAAACGATATAAAATGAAACAGAATCTCTTAATCTTTTTATCCTTGCTGGGCATAATGTCTTTCTTTATTTCCTGTAAGAAAGATCATTCGCTGAGCAGCCTGCAGGTAACGGAAGTAAAAAATCTTTATGCTCCTTCAGAAAATAAATTCATTAAAATGACCTCTCCCAACAGCACCCTCACTTTCGAGTGGGAGCAAGCAAAAGCCGAAGACGGAGGCATGGTACTTTATGAAGTGCTTTTTGATCGTGAAGCCGGCGACTTTTCTAACCCGGTGTATGTAATGCCCTCAGATAATAACGGCATGTACAACGTACTCACGCTTAAACATGCGGACTTAAACAGGATCGCTTCTTTAGCCGGTATTGAACCGGAAGCCGTGGGCAAAATCAAGTGGACAGTGGCTTCCTCTAAAGGAGTAAATCAAAAAATTGCTGCTGTGTCTCGTGTGTTTGATGTACAGCGCCTGCCAGGCTTTACAGATCTTCCGCCTGAGCTTTATCTTTACGGGTCAGCTACAGAAGCCGGCGACAACATAGCAAAAGCTATTCCTTTTAAACAAACAGCCGATGGCAAATTTGAGATTTTCACTTCATTAAAAAATGGAGAGTACAAGCTGGTTGACAGAACCACAGGCACTCCGGTTTCTTACGCAATTGAAGGAAACAAAATTATAAAAAGCAACAACGCAGCTTCTGTCAGCGGCGGAAACAATGCTTTCAGAATCACGCTTGATTTTACCAATGCTTCCGCAACGGTGCAAACTGTACAATCTATAGGGCTGTGGTTCCCGCCGTTTGGCAGGTTCCTTACAGAAATTCCTTATGCCGGTAATGGTATCTGGAAAAAAGAGAATGTATCTATTATATTTAAGCAGGAAAGCTGGGGAAGAGATGAACGGTATAAATTCAGAATGAAACTCAGAGATCTTGCAGGAAACGAGTCTGACCTTTGGTTTGGCAGTTCAAACCGCGACAATCAGCGACCGAACAGCGGAACGCCTGCTTCTTATTGGTATCTTTATGAGGTTTCTAACCATGATTGGGATAATTCTTTCAAATTTGATGGCAATGCCGATATGAAAAATGTGGATGTAATTCTTGACTTTAGAGCCGCCATTCCACAATACACTCATTCCATCATCGTAAAATAAAATATTGAAAAGCCGGCTGGCTTCATCGCCAGCCGAAAAAAATTAAATTTTGATATGAAATAACCATAAAGATTGAGCATCTATACCAACCGGGAATGAGTATTGAATCTAAAAAAATGGTTATTCCATGTGGCAACTAAAAAACAAATAACTATATACATGAAAAAATTGAAATTAAACGGCAAACTGTTGATCATTACACTTTCAAGCATCGTATTGTTCACTCAGTGCGCCTGTACCAAAACAAAGGTGCAGCCTTTATATCCTATTGACAATAATGGCCAGAATACTTATACCTACAACTGGGCAGCTTTAGCCGACTCTTTGCAGAATAAACTCCATTCAGATTTTCTGGCGCAAAATGGGAAATATTATGCGCAGGACAATGCCGGCAACCAAACCTTTCATTACTGGCACAACGCGCACGCCGTGGATGTGCTGGTAGATGCCTATGAACGCACAGGCAATGATGTATACATGCAGCGCGTAAACAGCCTGCTCACAGGCATGAGGGAAACAAATCCTGTACGCCGCAACACGCTCATTAATGATTTTTATGACGACATGGGATGGCTGGGGCTTTCTACTTTAAGAGCCTACGATCTTAGTAAAAATACGTTGCAACTTGATATTGTAAAAACACTGTGGCAGGATATTCTTACAGGCATCAACGACATTCAGGGCAGAAGCCTCGGATGGGCTAAACACCGCCTCTACTTCAAAAACACGCCTGCCAACGGGCCCGCGATCATCATGGGCCTGCGTCTTGCACGGTCAACCGGGGATCAACATTACAAAGACACTGCCGTAATGCTTTACGACTGGCTTCGCTCTAATCTGATAGATCCGGTGACGGGTATTGTTTGGGACGGCGTTAATCCAAATAATCAGGGGGGAATGGAAAAAGCAATTTACACCTACAATCAGGGCTTGTTTATTGGCGCTGCCCTGGAAATGTATGCCGATACAAAAGACAAAAAGTACCTTGACGATGCCATTAGAACAGCAAGAACTTCTATGCGCAGCAGCCAGGTAGCCCCCGGCGGCATTTTAAAGCCGGAAGGACAGGGCGACGGCGGGTTGTTTAAAGGGATTTTTGTGCGATATTTTGTAAAACTGGTACAAAATAAAGACCTTAGCGAATCAGATAAAAAAACGATGGTAAATTTCTTACTTAACAATGCTCAAAAATTAAATAGTTCAGGTATCAATCACCAGACCTTATTAATAAGCCCTGACTGGAACAGTATGCCGGCCGGCACAATTGACCTTTCTACGCAATTGAGCGGCATGATGCTCATTGAGGCAATGGCAAGCCTTCAGAAGGAAGGCATTGTTCAATAATTAGAATTACAGATTACAAATTACAGATTACAGATTACAAATTATAGCGTAGGCATTTATTTTATTTATTATTAATCAAAATTATGAAAAGAAGAGATTTTGTACAGAAGGCAGGTATTTTAGGGGTAGGCCTGGCAGTGAACAAATTTAGTTTTGCAGCAGAAAATCAGAATAACTTCCCCACTGTACGTGTGCCGTCTTCCAAAAGGCATTTTACCAGCAGAAGCGTGGAAGATGCCATCAAAACATTCAGCTCAAAAGTAAAAGATCGTGAATTGGCATGGCTTTTTGGAAACTGCTATCCCAACACGCTGGATACCACCGTTTATTACAGCGAAAAAAAGGGGAAACCGTTCACCTATGTAATTACCGGTGATATAGATGCTATGTGGCTCAGAGACAGTTCAGCACAGGTGTATCCTTACCTGGAATTTGTACGAAGAGATGCGCCCCTGAAGAAATTGATAGCCGGCGTTATCAACAAGCAGACAGAGTTTATTTTAAAAGACCCGTACGCCAACGCATTTTACAATGATCCTGACAAAAAAGGCGAATGGTTCAGCGATTTCACTGATATGCAACCCGGCGTGCATGAAAGAAAATGGGAGATAGACAGCCTCTGCTACCCGATACGGCTGGCCCATGGCTACTGGAAAGAAACAGGCGATACAGCGCCGTTTGACACAAAATGGGAGGAAGCCATCAAAGCTACGCTCAAAACATTTAAGGAACAGCAAAGAAAAGACGGCAACGGCCCTTATAAATTCCAGCGCCGCACGCAAAACCCCACCGACTCCTTACCGATGCATGGTTATGGAAATCCGGTAAACCCTGTAGGACTAATCGTTTCTGCATTCAGGCCGAGCGATGACGCAAGCATCTTTTCTTTTTTAGTGCCTTCCAACTTCTTTGCCGTTACCAGTTTGCGCCAGGCAGCTGAAATGATGAGCGCTATTCGCAAAAATACAAAACTTGCAGGCGAACTTCTGGCATTAGCCGAGGAAGTAGAAAAAGCTTTGAAAGAATATGCTGTTTTCAATCATCCGAAGTATGGAAAAATTTATGCTTTTGAAGTAGATGGATTCCACAGTTATAATCTCATGGACGATGCAAACGTGCCCAGCCTGCTAGCGATGCCGTATTTAAAAGGTGTTCAACGCACCGATCCGGTATATGTGAATACAAGAAAATTTATATGGTCAAAAGATAACCCACATTTCTATAAAGGAACCACAGCCGAGGGTATCGGCGGCCCGCACATTGGAAAAGATATGATATGGCCGATGAGCATCATCATGAAAGCCCTTACTTCCAATGACGATAAGGAAATTAAGTGGTGTATTGACACGCTGAAGAAAACTCATGGCAATACGGGCTTTATGCACGAGTCTTTTCATAAAGACGATCCTAAGAACTTTACACGTTCATGGTTTGCCTGGACAAACACGCTCTTTGGTGAGTTGTTGTGGAACACTTTAAAACACAAACCGCATTTGTTGAGCTGATATTTTGCTTTTTACAGCAGTTAACTACAGTGCGTATAAATGTATATTTAATGCGGCTTTAAGGCCTGCACATATAATCAACCGCGCTGCTACTCACTACTTACCTGATTAGTCTTAAAAAACTGCCGGCACATACGCGCCGGCAGTTACATTCAGTTTTTTATTATCATTTACTCCACCCCTATTTCATAAACCGTAGTAGAGCTATATTCTTCTCCCGGCTGCAGAATACTGTTGGGAAATGCAGGCACATTTGGACTGTTGGGGAAAGCTTGTGTTTCCAGGGCAATAGCATCGTACTTTCCGTAGGGTTTGCTGTGTGTTCCTTTGCGCGATCCGTCAAACCAGTTAGCTGTATAGATCTGTAAACCCGGCTGATCTGTATATACTTTTAAATACCTGCCGGATTGAGGGTCTCTTAACTCTGCGGCTTCCAGCAGTTGCTGAAAGGGCTGCATGGTGAGCACATAATTATGGTCGAAGCCCCTGTCTTCGGCAAACTGATCAATATTTTTTTCCAGCTTCGTAAATTCTCCGAAATACAATGGATGGTCTTTGTCCAGGAATTCCAATTCACCTGCCGGTACATTGTTCTCGTTCTTTTTGGTATAGCTTTCAGCGTTAATTTTAAGCTCATGCCCGGTGACCACATCTTCAAAACCATTGAGATTAAAGTAGCTGTGGTTGGTAAGGCTTACAGGTGTAGCCTTGTCAGTGGTAGCGCGGTACTGTATCTTCAATTTATTTTCAACGCTTAGTGCATAAGTTACCTGTACCTGCAAATTGCCCGGGTAGCCTTCTTCGCCGTCTTTGCTGGTATATTCCATAGTTACAGAAGCTTCAGTGGCTGTTTCCTGTTGGCCTGTTACTTCCCATACTTTCCTGTGAAACCCGTCAATACCTCCATGGAGGCTGTTGGGGCCATTGTTCACAGGGAGCGTATAAGATTCACCGGCTATGGTAAATTTGCCATCGGCTATCCGGTTGGCATAACGGCCTACCAGCGCACCAAGGTAATAGTCATTATCATCGCGGTATTCTTCGGCCGTGTGGTAGCCCGCAACAATATTGTGTATCCGGCCGTTTTTGTCCGGCGCTTCAATTGACTGGATGGTGCCGCCGTAATTACTTACAAACACTTTTACAGTACCGTTGTTTAATTCATAAATAGAAACCTGCTGGTCGTTGATTGTACCCCAGTCTTTTTTTGTTACGGATAAATTTGACATATTGTTTAAGTTTAATTGTGTTTCAGCAGTGTTGCCTGTATTCGCAGCTCCCGCCTCTTGCAGTAAAAACTCATAAAGGATTTGTGATTCATGTGTGAGCTTATCAAAATTTACAGCCAATTGCGGGATGATGTCTGCCAATGTATTGATCCTTCCTTCTGTATCTAAAAATTTATTCAGCACTACCACGCTCTTACGCTCCAGCAGGCACCAGCCGCTTTGAAAATTTCCCCGTTCGTACCGCACGGTATACGCTGATTCCGTAAGAATATCTTCCAGCTTTTTTAAAAACGCAGGTGTGTATTTTATCATTATACTTTATTTGAAATCTAATCTCTGGTCAATGATAGATTCTATTTTTTTAAATAAATGATGCGGTTTATAAACACGCCATTCGTGTATCTGCATCAGCTCAATATAATTATGCAGCTTGCCCAGTTTGTATTCGTATTGTGCAGGTTCAGAGAGATTCAGCATTACAGCCCATCCGCCTTCATCGTTCAGCTCTTCAAACAGCGCTTCATAATAGTCTTTTCCGTTGCTGTGAAAATTCAATACATTTTCTGCAATAAAAATAAAATGTATGATGCCCTCTTTGTGCATAGGATCCAGCAATTCATATTTCAGCGTCATGATGTCGTTTTCAATGGCATCGTTCCACTCGCCTATCAGCTCTATAATGGCCACGTGCATATCATAGTCTGCAAAAATTATTTTGCAATACAAAGTCCTGCTGCCAAAATCATCCCACTGGGGATGTATATAGTAATTGTATACCGTATTGGAATATTCAAACTCGCTATACTCCCGTCCAAAGAAGGGAGAATGCGCATCATCCTCTGAAATATAGATATGACGCCAATTGTAATGAGGCTCTATATCCTGCATATATTAAAAATTAAATATTCCCTTGCGCTTCACCGGGCTTGCCGACGGCGACACTGCCGCAGGTTTTACATAGTCCAGCAATGCTTTATTTTCTTTGTAAACTTTCAGTATAAACTCTCCGAACAAGGTATTGGCCCAGGCAAACCATTTCCTTGTAAAGTCAATAGGTGCATCTTTATCAAAGCTCTCATGCATAAATCCTGTGCCGGCATGGGTGGTCCGCAACATTTCCAGGCAGCTGGCAATTTCTTTCGGGTCACTGGAGGTCATGCCGCGCATAATGATAGCCATCGGCCAGATCTTATTCATTAATGTATGCGGGCTGCCCACACCTTCTGCGGCCTTTCCTTTGAAGAAGAAAGGATTCTCTTCGGACAATACATATTTCCTGGTGTTCTGGTATACCAGGTCTGACTGAAATACACTTCCCAGGTACGGCATAGCCAGCAGGGACGGTACATTGCCGTCATCCATTAAGTTATAACTGCCGTAACCATTTATTTCGTAAGCATACATTTTGCCGAACTGCGGATGCACAATGGTAGCATAGTTTCTTAATGCTGTAAATACATCCCTGGAGAGGTCTCTGGCTTCTTTGGCTTTTTCTGCATCTTTAAAAATGGCCTCCCACATCTCAGCCAGGTGTACCAGCTCGCTGGCTGCAAAAAAATTGCTGGGTATCAGGTATGGATATATGGTGGCATCATCGCTGGGCCTGAATATGGAACAGATAAGCCCGTTGGGTTTTACAGGATAGCCATAGCCGCCAATAGGCACGCCGTCTGTAGCCCAGAAAGTTTTACGCTGGAATTTATACGGCCCTGCTCCCTGAAAGCGCTGCTGCTCTTTAAAGGTTTTTACCACGGCTACCATGGCATCTTTCCATAAGGAATCGAAAGGCGCGGTATCTCCTGTGGTTTTCCAGTAAGCATATGCCAGGCGTATCGGGTAGCAAAGGCTGTCTACCTCCCATTTTCTTTCATGCACGCCGGGTTTCATGTCCGTAATGTCGGTTTCCTTCCATTCACTTACTTTTTTGGGATCTTTGAAAAATGCGTTGGCGTACGGGTCAAGAATAATAAACTTGTTCTGACGGCGGATAACACCTTCAATCAACCTCTTTAATTCTTTATCATTCTTGGTCAGTGGTATATATGGCCATACCTGCGCAGAGCTGTCGCGCAGCCACATAGCATCTATATCGCCGGTGATCACATAGGTATCGGGTTTGCCGTCAATAGTGGTATAATCTACCGTAGTGTCAAGCGTGTTGGGAAAGCAATTTTCAAACATCCACGCCAGTTCTTTATTTTTTATATTTTGTTTTACCTGGTCAATAGTGCTTTCTACGGCTACACTCTTAAATTTTCTTCTGCCTGTGGCGTAACGAACTACCGGAAAGGTCTGCTGCTGGGGTTGTGTAGTACCTGCAGCAGTTTGTGCCGCTGCTGAATTTGCTACTGTCAATGCCGCCCCGGCAAGCGCTGCCTGCTCAATAAACTTTCTTCTTTGCATACCTGAATCTTATAAATATATTTTTACTTTTATTTTCCTGAATAAGATGTATAAAAGTACGTGATTGTTTAAAATTATAAAAGTCAATTTTCCCCTTTGATGTGTATTTTTCTATTTGTTTTCAGTTGCCCCGATATTATCGGGATCTTTTTTGATTAATAATCATTCCCGGTTGTGTCGGCCTAAGGCACGATGGTTATTCCTTTACCAAAAAGTTAATATTGTTCTGCCAGGCTGATTTTACATTTTTATACATAAATAATATTTTATTTTTGATACGAAGTAATTCGTAAGCTATGTATCATCGCAAAGAAACAAAACCAACCGACGGCGAGCTGGAAATTCTGCGCATACTGTGGCAGAAGAAAAAAGCAAGCGTGCGGGAAGTATATGAAATAATATCTGAAACCAAGGACTGCGGCTACACAACCACCCTAAAACTTATGCAGATTATGTATGAGAAAAAGCTGGTAACCAGGAACACCGATTCCAAAACACATATTTATCAACCGAAGGTTTCCCGGGAGAGCCTGCAAAAAAACCTTCTTGGTAAAATTATTGATAATGTCTTTGAAGGATCATCTACCAGCCTGATCATGCGTGCACTCGGGGAAAATAAACCTTCACCCGATGAATTGGATCAGATACAGGAATTACTCAACCGGCTGAAAGAAGAAAAAAACCAATGAACCTCCTAAATGCGATAGGCTATAGCATCATACACATACTTTGGCAGACTGCCGGTATATATGTTATTTTTGCATGCGTAACGAAAGCATCTCCCCATAATTCTAAAAGAATTTACGGCCTGGCTTTAGCCAGTCAAGCCTTGATCTTCCTGCTGTTCGTATCTAACATCATTTATTTTTCAGCCAGGCAATCAGTTCCTGCTCCTACTTCAGCAACTTTTTCTATTCAGGGCTTATTGCCATGGATCACCCTGGGCTATCTGCTGTTCCTGTTGCCGGCAATAGTAAACTATAAAAACCGGGCAAATAACATAATTAAAGGTAGCTGCTGTCAACACATTGATAAACAGATAGTTGATTTTATAACCACTAAGGCGGCAGAATTAAATATTCAAAAAAAGATAAAGCTGGTGATAACTGAGTTTGCTGATGCACCATTCGTCACCGGTTTCCTGAAGCCAGCTATTTTTCTGCCCGTTTCTTTGCTTACACAGCTAACTCCCATACAGGTAGAAGCTATTCTTCTGCACGAGATCATACACATCCGCCGCAATGATTACCTGGTCAACTTATTGCAGGTAACTGTAGAAAAGATATTATATTTCAATCCTTTAGTTAAATCAATTGGAAATGAGGCCCGAAGGCAGAGAGAAATGCTTTGCGACAAGGAAGTAGCTTTTCAATACGACAGGATGATTTATTCAGAAGCTCTGCTATCTATTGCCAGGCAAAATAATCTGTCTGCGCTCCCTGTTTTTGCCAACGGCAACTCACAATTTGAATTGCTGGAAAGGATAAAAAGACTGTACGGAATACCTTTCTGCCATTCAATTATGAACTATAAAGTGCTGCTGGCAACCGTTGCATTTTCGCTTTTGGGATTGCTTCCTCAAAATCCCGGCAGGAAGGCTCAAACCGCGGACCAATATCAAACGGCTTATAGAAGTGAAATTAAAAGCTTTGTAAATGAACCAGTTGCAGAGGTTGATGCAAAATATCAAAGTAATAATGTTTCCAGCGAAATAACTGCTATCAAGCCAATAGCAAAGCAAAACACCCAGGCCAAACCTGCTGTAACTAAGATAGAAAAGACAGCAACTCCTGTTGCGGAAAAAGCCAATAACCCTGGTAAAAAACAAAGCCCCGAGGTATACACGGTTACGCTAAAAAACAATAGCCCGGAACTGCTCCGTGCTTTTAAAGATTTGAACACAGTGCTGCAAAACGAGCAATTGCAATACAGCGCTTACCAAGCTGCTGACATCCAAACAGAAAACGGCAGCGTATTTAGTGCAGAAAACCATATCCGCACTGAAAATTACGTGGTGACAATCGTGGAGAACCAAACAGAGACTACCATCAGTATCGAAAAATCCGGTAAAATTTCAACGGTAGAAAATATTAACTAACCTATCTAAGTAGTTGATTTTAGGATATTTGAACTGTTATTTCCCTCCATAAACAGCAAATCTAATATACTTACATTAGGCTTAAAGCCTACCTTATCTTCAAACAACTGAGTGTACCTGGGCGAAGGCTCTACAGTTTCATAAGTATCGGGGTAATAACCGATACCGGGTCCCATATCGTTGTAATCATCAGTAATCTCTACAACTAATTCATTTTTATGAAGGTAGGATAATATAATCCTAATAATTTCCAGGTTCAAATCATATAAATAGGTAAATCTTTTTTCAAACAGCTTAGCAAGATCATCTCTGTAAAATGCATAGAACGGTGAATTTGCGTAACAGCTTTCTATGGTTCGGAAGTGAATTTTCCGCCAGCTTTCAGCATAGGAGATTTTAACATTTCGAAACAATTCTTTTTGATTCCTGTTCCTGCCACCTTCCAGGGGTACTGATAAAAATATCAAACCGTTACTTCCAACCAATCCACAGCGGTTGTAAAAACTGCGTTTTTTGAACCTCTCAGATCCGTTTAAAACGATATTTGATTCACTAATTGAATTTTTAAACCAATTAACGCATGGAAAATATTGACTATCAAATAATTTTTGTTGTTTCATATAGGTATTGTGCTATTTTGTCAGCAGGCAGATTTTTACAAGTATTAGAAAATAAAATTCATATTTATGTCATTAATTTATACTTTATATAAATACAGTAAAAAATTAATGAACAAACTATTACATATTCATAATCGTGTTACAAATATTAGTATAAATCTGCAGGACCTTAAGACTTTGTTTTACTAATACTTTTAGTGATCAAAGATAAAAAATTAAAATTGATTTTGAGCGATGATCGCGCAAAATGAAGTACATTGCACCGGTAAATATTTACAGCGGCTTAAATCGAGAAATATGAAATTTTTTAATGTAAGATGCCCGGCTCTCCTACCCTGTTTTTTAACATTTGTATTTTTTTCGTGCAAGGCTCCTGAACCTTTTGAGTTTCGCGGGCTGGAGAATCTTACCTTGGGTGAAGTAAATACAGACAGCGCCACCATCACTACAAATGTTGTTTTTTATAATCCCAATAGTTTCCGTGTTTCCCTGAAAAACCTGGAATCTGATTTTTATGCAAACGAATCGTTGATATCGCATTACGTTCTGGACACATTATTGGATGTACCTGCTGCTACAGAAATGAGGATACCTGTTTCTCTTCGGGTGAACGTTCAACCGATTTTAAGCAATGCCGTTTCTGCTTTTTTAAACCGGCAGATTTTACTGCGCATGAAAGGAAAAACCCAGCTTGGCCATTCAGGCATTTTTATTACCGTTCCTTTTGAGTTTTCAAAAAATCAACAGATTGACCTGCCTAATTTATTTGCCGAATGAGTACTTTCTACAAAATGGTTGAGTGGGCAGAAACTGCTAATATTTATGAAGTCAACATCAGGCAGTATTCCGATGCCGGCACTTTCAGAGGATTGCAGACCCACCTGGCTCGCCTCAGCGAAATGGGTGTAAAAATTCTCTGGCTAATGCCAATCACGCCCATTTCTGAATTTGAAAGGCAGGGTACTCTGGGCAGCTATTACGCCTGCAGCAGTTATACAGAAATCAATCCTGAATTCGGAAACAATATAGATTTCAAGAACCTGGTAGCTGAAGCCCATTCTTTGGGCATGAAGATCATGATTGACTGGGTGGCCAACCATACAGGCTACAGGCATGAGTGGGCGTTGCATCACCCGGAATGGTATCAAAAGAATGAACACGGAGATTTCACCGAAAATCATGGATGGACAGATGTGATAGACCTGGATTACCACAACCACGAGATGCGTATTGCCATGATGAATGCCATGCAATACTGGGTAAAAGAGTTCAATATTGACGGCTTTCGTTGTGATATGGCGCACCTGGTGCCGCTGGATTTCTGGCACAGCGCGCGAAAGGCCTGCGAAGAAATAAAACCATTATTTTGGCTGGGCGAATGTGATGAAGATAATTACAGCGAAGTTTTTGATGCTACCTACACCTGGCGCTGGATGCATGCCATAGAAAATTTTATACAGGATACCGGCAGCTTTCAAGATATGTTCAGCATAATTCAGCACTACGATCATCTGCCCGCAGGTGCATTGAAAATGTACTTTACCTCCAACCACGATGAAAACAGCTGGAACGGTACAGAATATGAAAAATATGGTAAGCTGGCATTACCGCTGGCAGCTTTTACCCAAATGGTGAAAGGAATTCCTCTGATCTACAGCGGCCAGGAACTTCCTAACCTGAAACGGCTCAAATTTTTTGAAAAAGATATTATTGAATGGCACAAGTCAGGCTTGCAATTACACGGCTTTTACAAACAACTGTTGCAGTTGCGCAACTTCTCCCCTGCTTTTGAAAGCGATGCCATATATATATGTAATGCGATAGAAGATTGCGGCATCAGCATAACGAGGAGAAAAAATGATACTGAGATCATAGCGCTGTTCAATTTTTCGGATAAGGAAAAGATACGGGCGCAACCCAAGAATAGAGCAGGCAAATTTACCAGCCTGTGCTCAGGAGTTACCTACAATTTTAATGAGGGAGAAACTTTTGAATTGTTGCCGGGTGAATACCTTCTGTATGTAAAATAACATTCCCACAACAATATTTCCTTTCTTTCCTGCCTATATTCATTGAAATTTGTCAGAGACACATCAATTCAATGCTTATGCGAGACTACGACTTCGGAATGATAGGCCTGGGAGTAATGGGCCAGAACCTGTTGTTTAATATGGCTGATAAAGGTTTCAGCGTGATCGGCTATGATAAGCTGGAAGAAAAAGCGCTGGCGCTCGAAAGCGGCGCAACGGCCAATACCCTTGTAAAAGGCGTAACCGAATTACAGGAGATGATCGATGGATTATCACTGCCTCGAAGGATCATGATGCTGGTGCCTGCCGGCAAAATTGTTGACGATGTAATTGCCGAGTTATTACCATTACTGGCTCCCGGCGATATTGTGATTGATGCAGGCAATTCTTTTTACAAAGACACGGTACGCAGAGTGCAATACCTGAAGGAACACGATATTCATTTCATGGGCATGGGCATTTCGGGAGGTGAAAAGGGCGCCAGGTACGGCGCCAGCCTGATGCCAGGCGGCGATAGAACGGCTTATAACCATGTCCATAACCTGCTGCAGGCAGTAGCAGCAGAAGTTAACGGTGAAGCATGCACAGCCTATATGGGTAATGGCGCGGCCGGCCATTATGTAAAAATGGTGCACAACGGCATCGAATATGCCATGATGCAGATCATCAGTGAGGTGTACGACATACTTAAAAACGGCCTGCAGCTTCATAACCGGCAAATACATGAAGTGTTTAAAAAATGGAATGAAGGCAGGCTGCAATCTTACCTGGTACAGATCACCGCCGATATTTTTTTAAAGAAAGATGAATTCACCTCAGCTGACCTGGTTGATATGATACTGGACAAAGCAGGTTCAAAAGGTACGGGAAAATGGACATCGCAGGAGGCAATGGATATCTACATTTCCATACCTACTATTGATACTGCGGTGTCTATGCGTATGCTTTCCTGGCAAAAAGAGGAGCGCGTACTGGCTTCAAAGCTCTACGCGTTCCCGGCTACAGTGATTGATACCAACGATCAAGACGTATTTATTGATAAGCTGGAAGACGCATTGTACGTAGCATTCATCATTTGCTATGCACAGGGCCTGACCATGCTGCAGAAAGCATCGGCAGAATACAGTATGGATATACCTCTTAAAGATGTAGTAAAAATATGGCGTGGCGGCTGCATTATCCGCTCTCTGTTGCTGGAAGATTTTTATCAGGCTTTTGTAAAAGATAATGATATGACCAATATTTTATTGGATAAAAATATAGCAAACCTCATATCCCCGCGGATGGAGGCATTCCGGGAAGTTGTAGCCAAAGCGGTGATGGCAAGCATTGCATCCGGCGGCTTACAAAATACACTGGCTTACATAGAAAACTATGCATCCGAAAAAATGCCGACCAATCTTATACAGGCGCAGCGCGATTACTTCGGCGCGCACCAGTACGAGCGTATAGACCGGGAGGGCATGTTCCACACAGACTGGGATAGTTTAAATTTCTAAATCTACTTTATGGAGCCGCACAAAAAAATAAATCAGCCGACAATCGTCTTCATTTTTGGCGGTAGCGGAGACCTGAACAAAAGAAAGCTTACACCCGCATTATACAACCTGTTTGCAGACGGCCACCTGCCTGAAATGTTCCTGGTTGTTGGCTTAGGCAGAACCGATTATTCAGACACTAGTTTCAGGAATTACCTGCTGAAAAATTTAAAAACATTTTCCAGGAGAAAAGTAGATGCAAAACTATGGAAGGAATTTTCACAAAAGATCGCCTATCTTGACTTTGATGCCAATGTAAAGAACGACTATAATAAGATCGGCAAACTCATTGAGGCTACAGAGAAAAAATGGAAGGCCGCACCGGATGTATTGTTCTATATGGCAGTATCTCCTGCCATTGTACCGCCGATTGTCACCTCACTCAGCCGGTTAAATATCTGTAAGCAGAAAAACTGCAGCCGCATCGTAGTAGAAAAACCTTTCGGCCACGACCTCGAAAGTGCCAGGGCGCTCAATAAGCTTTTGCTCACCTATTTCGATGAACGACAGATTTACCGTATAGATCATTTCCTGGGAAAAGAAACCGTGCAGAATATATTGGCGCTGCGCTTTGCCAATGCTTTGTTTGAGCCCATCTGGAACAAGCGGTATATTGATTATGTACAGATCACAGCAGCAGAATCTATCGGCATAGAAGACCGCGGAGATTATTATGATAAAGCGGGCGCTTTGCGCGATATGGTGCAAAACCACATCATTCAACTGCTTTGTATGATCGCAACAGAGCCGCCCGTTTCGTTCGAAGATAACGAAGTACGCAATAAAAAGATGGACGTACTGAATGCCATCAGGAAAATTAAAAAAGAAGAGGTGAGCCGCTATGCCGTACGCGGCCAGTATGCAGGCGGCTGGATGAAAGGCAAAAAAGTAAAAAGCTACCTTGAAGAGAAGCATGTAGCTGAAAATTCATCAACGGAAACCTTTGCTGCCATTAAGTTTTACATTGATAACTGGCGGTGGCAAAACGTGCCGTTTTATGTGCGTACAGGTAAGTACCTGCCTGACAAATCTACCCTCATCATCATTAAGTTTAAAGAAGCCCCTAAATTTTCTTTTCCTGCACAAGCTACCGACAACTGGAAAGCTAATAAGCTCATCATAAGGATACAGCCCGAAATGGACATCCGTATTACATTCCAGGCAAAGATCCCCGGGCAGGAAATGCTGCTGGCACCGGTGGATATGATCTTTGATTATGATGAATCTTTTAAGGAAGCACAGCCGGAAGCTTATGAAACCCTGCTCCTGGACGCTATGACCGGAGATGCAACCCAGTTTATGCGCGGCGACCAGGTAGAGAAAGCCTGGGAAATTATAATGCCGGTACTGGACTTCTGGGCTGAGAAAAAAGCAACTGATTTCCCCAATTACCTCCCCGGCAGCTGGGGGCCCGACCAGTCAGATGCACTGATAGCCACAGACGGCAGAAGCTGGGATTTGGTGATACCTAAAAATAACGCACATGCAGATAACCGTAGCAAAAAATAGAGATGCGCTCAATAGGAAAGTAGCTGATTTTTTATTGCAGAAGGAAAAAGAAGTACTGCAGGAGCAGGATTTTTTCACCGTTGCACTATCGGGCGGCAGCACGCCAAAGGCTTTGTACAGGCTGCTTTCAGGCGATGCGTATATTCATCAGTTTGAATGGAGCAAATGGCACTTCTTCCTGGGCGATGAGAGATTTGTGCCCGTAACGGATGAGCAAAGCAATGCAGGCATGTGCTATAAAAACCTGCTGGAGCATCTGCCTGTGCAGGACCAGCAAATACATTTTTTTAAAACAGAAAATACCACACCGGAGAAGAGCGCTCAGGAATATGAAGCAGTTTTACGCAATTTTTTCACACCAGCAAAAACAATGGATGTGCTGCTGCTAGGCCTCGGCACTGACGGGCATACGCTGTCAATGTTCCCCTACGGAAAGGTATTGCACGAAGCAACAAAATGGGTAGATTATTTTTGGAGCGCAAGTCAGAATATGTACCGGCTCACCCTCACCAAAGCTGCAGCGAATCTTTGCAGCAATGCTGTTTTCGTGGTATCGGGAGAAGATAAACAACAGGCTGTATATGAAGTGTTGAAAGGGAGCCAACCACCGCAAATTTATCCTGCTAAACTGGTAGATCCTTTAAACGGGCAAGTGTATTGGTTTTTAGATGAAGCAGCAGCAGCCGCTCTGGACCGATGATGCGGCTATCAGTTGATCACTACTTTATCAATCACCTTTTCGCCAAAAGCTTCGTTCACCCTTTCTACAATCAGGTTTCTCTGGAAGAAGAGTTCATTCTTAAACGGCCCGTTGGAAGAAGAAATAAACAATGTGCGGTCAATGATCTGTACTTTATCGGTGTATTTGGCGGCCTGGCCCATTACCTCCTGCCATACTTCTTCTATCTTAGCGGTTTGCAAGCCGTTTTTCAGGGCCCGTTTTTTAGAGACCATCTCCTTCATGGCATCGCCGAAACTTGTAACTTTTGCCATATTATTTTTGCAGGTTTAGTTTCCGGTTTACGTATTTTCCCAATATATCAAACTCAATGTTTACAAGGGTGCCGGGATACACATCGCTGATATTGGTATGTGCGAAGGTATAAGGTATTACCGCTATCGTGAAAGTGTTTTCTGTAATATCAAAACAGGTAAGGCTGATACCGTTTACAGTTACTGAACCCTTTTCTACTATCAATTCGGCAAAGCTTCTGTCAAACTCAAAAACAAACTCCACGCTGCCGTCTTTGTCCTTCCTTTCCAGGCATGCTGCTGTAGCGTCTACATGCCCCTGCACAATATGCCCGTCAAGCCTGCCATTCATAGCCATGCATCTTTCCAGGTTAATGGTATTGCCGGGTTTCCGTGCAGACAGGTTTGTCTTATCCAGTGTTTCCTGTATAGCCGTTACTACATGGCTGCCTGCACTCACCTCTTCTACCGTAAGGCATACACCGTCGTGGCTCAGGCTCTGGTCAACGCGCAATTCTGAAGAAATAGCCGAAGCAATACGAAACGACCGGTTGGTGCCGCTTTGAACGATCTCTTCAATGATGCCTGTAGTTTCAACAATTCCTGTAAACATGCAGCAAATGTAGTTAATTTGCCAGCAAATAAAATTTGCTGAGATTATTTTGTTATTTTTATAAAACGGGTTATCTTTGCATTCCAAAAATCATTAAAAAAGGAAATTTCATGCTGATCATTGATTCTAAAGATTGTGAAAATATCGATAAAGCGCTCAAAAAATACAAAAAGAAATTTGAGAAGAGTAAGACTTTATTACAGTTAAGATCTCGTCAGAACTTCACCAAGCCTTCCATTAAGCGCCGTGAAGAAAGATTAAAAGCGATCTACAAACAGCAGATAGCTTCCGGAAAGATAGATTAATCAAATTTTTTTCAAGAAATTCAGCCTAAAGTTTTTGCTTTAGGTTTTTTTGTTTGTGAGGTACTAAGCATTACTTATGTGATGGGGTTTCGGTAAAAAGGCTGTTTATTCACCGCAAATATGCGGCAAATAATTGCTATATTTACCGCATATTTATTGGCGGGTATGGCTAAATATATTTATCAATATAGAAATTGGACGCACTTTACCTGGGATTATCAAGCTATTAACTCGTTATTCGGAAGGGTACGGTTAATGCAAGGCAAGATCATTGGACAGATGAACGCCCTTGGCTTTTCAGCCAAGGAAGAAACTTCACTAACAGCACTAACTTCAGACGTAGTAAAGTCTTCTGAAATAGAAGGAGAACTATTGAACTATGAACAGGTACGTTCATCCATAGCACGCCGCTTAGGCATCAATACAGCAGGCCTGGTACCAAGCAGCCGGCATATAGAAAGTATAGTGGAAATGATGCTGGATGCAACACAACGGTATGAAATGCCTTTAACCGAAGAAAGATTATTTGGATGGCATGCCGCACTGTTTCCTACAGGATACAGCGGGCCATATAAAATTGAAGTGGGAAAATACCGCACAAGCGAAATGAGTGTAGTATCAGGTGCGATAGGTAAAGAAAAAGTTCGCTATGAAGCGATAGAAAAGGAACGTGTAAAACCTGAAATGGATATATTTCTAAAATGGCTCAATGATGATCATACCTTAGATCCTGTTTTAAAAGCAGCTATTGCACATTTTTGGTTTATCATCATTCATCCTTTTGACGATGGAAACGGAAGGATCGGGCGTGCTATATCTGATATGTTGCTTGCTCGCGCTGAAAACAGTAACGAGCGTTTTTACAGCATGTCAGGCCAGATATTAATCGAAAGAAAACAGTATTATAAAATATTACAGAAAGTTCAGCATGGTAGTGGAGACATTACTCCCTGGTTAGACTGGTTCCTGAATTGTTTGCTTAATGCCATACAAACTACGGAAGCAGCTACACAAAGAATATTGCAAAAAGCTGAGTTTTGGAAACAGCATGAGCATACACTTATCAACGAACGCCAACGTTTAATGATTAATAAGCTTTTTGATGGTTTTGAAGGCAAATTACAAACATCAAAATGGGCAAAAATTACAAAGACCTCCACAGATACTGCATTGCGTGATATAAAAGACCTGATAGCAAAGAAAATTCTGCGGCAGACAAGTGAAGGGGGCAGAAACGCAAGCTATCTGTTAGTTGAAAAAGATTCAAGCCGGACCGCTTGAATTAAGGTTATACGTAGACGGCAAAAGACATGGAGATTTGTAAAAACCGGCATTACCGCTACAGATAAACCTGCCTTGTGCTTTTGAAAATGGCAAATATGGAATATAGATCTTACACAGCCAACCTGATGTATGAACCAGGCAGCGCGGTAGTGCATATCATGTCACGTTTAGGTGATTGCCGCCAATTCGCGATGATTTTTGTAACTTTATAACCTCATGCAAAACGACCAGTACCTGCCCGCTTTTATCAACTACCTGAAATTTGAAAAAAGATATTCGGAGCATACCGTCATTGCCTATAAAAACGATATTCAGCAATTTGCAACTTTCCTGGAAGCTGACTTTGAAACCAGTCGCTGGCAAGAGGTAAGCACCGTAATGGTACGCTCCTGGATGGCATGTTTAAAGAACGAAGAGAAGAGCACCCACAAAACTATTCACCGGAAAATATCTTCCGTAAAATCTTTCTTTAAATTTTTATTGCGAAACGGGCTAGTAGATACTACACCTGCCGAAGCGGTAACCTTACCAAAGCTCAGTAAACGCCTGCCGGAATTTGTGAAAGAAACAGAGATGCAAAACCTTCTGAACTGTACATTGCATGCCGGGGATAAGCAGGAGCCAGGCGAAAAGGCCCTCTGGCGCAACCGTACAGCCGCGCTGGCTACACAGCTTTTTTATGAAACAGGCATCAGGCTCAGCGAGCTGGTAAACCTGCAGGAAACACAAATTGATGCAAGCTATGGCCAGCTGAAAGTTGTAGGCAAAGGCAACAAGGAAAGGATCATTCCCTTATCGGCAAAGTTGCTGGCGCTTTTGAAAGATTATATGCAGGATAAACCGGTTGCAGAACCGCGGGCCACTGAATGTTTCGTAAATGAAAAAGGTAAAAAACTATATCCTAAATTTTTTTACAATGCCGTAAAAACACAAATGACCCAGGGCGATATTAAATTAAAAAAGAAAAGCCCCCACGTTCTGCGGCACACCTTTGCCACACACCTGATGAATGAAGGCGCCGACATCAATGCAGTAAAGGAACTGCTGGGCCATTCAAGCCTGGCAGCCACACAGGTTTACACGCACAACACCATAGAAAAGCTGAAAGAAGTGTACAAAAAAGCGCATCCCAAAGCAAAATGATTTATTTTCGAATGAAACGCAGCAAATAACGGATGAAATTTTACCTCACATTTCTTTTCCTGACAATCACTTACCTGGCAACTGCACAACAGTTTGTGGTAAGCGGCACCATTAAATCCAAAGAAAGCGGCGAAACCATTATCGGCGCTACCGTTGCCAGCGGCCGCCAACAGACTGTGAGCAACGACTATGGTTTCTACTCTTTATCACTGTCTTCGGGCGTACACGAAATTGTATACCGTTCCTTAGGCAAAGAAAGCGCATCACAAAGCATTACCTTACTCAAAGATACCATTATAAATATTGAACTGTCCGATGCTTCAGCTACCGAACTTGATGAAGTGGTTGTAACCACAAACACCAATGCCCGGAGCCTGCGCAGCCCGCAGATGAGCGTGGAAAAACTCAGCACGGAAGAAATAAAAAACATACCTGTTTTGCTCGGCGAAAAGGACCTGCTGAAAACACTGCAATTGCTGCCCGGCATTAAATCTGCCGGTGAAGGCAACAGCGGCTTTTTTGTGCGCGGCGGCAGCTCTGATCAGAACCTGATTGTACTGGATGAAGCTACTGTTTACAATGCAGCCCACTTGCTCGGCTTCTTTTCTGTGTTCAATTCAGATGCCATAAAAGATGTATCTGTATACAAAGGAAGTATGCCTGCACAATACGGAGGCAGGTTGTCTTCCGTGGTGGATCTGCGCATGAACGACGGCAATAACCGTAAGTTTGCAGCAACCGGCGGCATCGGTTTAATATCTTCACGCCTTACGCTGGAAGGCCCGATCCAAAAGGAAAAATCCTCTTTTCTTGTCTCCGGCAGGCGCACTTACGCAGACATGTTTTTAAAGCTTTCCAAAGACAGCGCTCTCAACAACAACCAGCTGTATTTTTACGACCTCAACACAAAAACCAATTTTACATTAGGTAAAAAAGACAAGCTGTTTATTTCGGGCTACTTCGGGAAGGACAATTTCACCATCAACAATGCATTTGGCATCAACTGGGGCAATGCTACCGGCACGCTGCGTTGGAACCATATCTTCAACAACAAACTGTTTTCAAATACCTCATTTATTTACAGCAATTACAATTATGAAATACTGATTAATCCTACCATACCAGAAGGACTGAGTATTATATCCAAAATCAAGGACATAAACCTGAAGCAGGATTTCCAGTGGAACATCAACCAAAGAAATAACCTGCGCTTCGGCTTTAACCTGATACATCATACCATTCACCCAGGCGAAGTGACCCCTAACTCTCCCAGCGGCAGCATCAATCCTAAAAAGCTGGAAGACCGGTACGCCTACGAAAATGCCATTTATTTCAACAACAACTGGAAAGCATCAGACCGGCTGAACCTGTCTTATGGCCTTCGTTTCAACGCATTTACCGCTATCGGCGCAGGACAGTTTTATAATGTGAATACGAACGGGGAGATCACCGATACGCTGCAATTTGGCAAAGGAGAAGTAGTAAAAAATTACTTTAATCCCGAGCCGCGTATCGCGGCCAGTTTTCTGCTGAACAATTCCAGCTCGCTGAAATTCGGCTATGTCAGAAACGTGCAAAACCTGCACCTGATCTCTAATTCCACCTCAACCAACCCAACCGACAAATGGGTAGCGAGCAACAATTTTATCAGGCCTGAAATTTCGGACCAGTTCTCACTGGGCTATTACAAAGACCTGTTCAATGCTACCTACGAGCTGAATATTGAAAGCTATTACAAAGCCCTGCAAAACCAGATAGACTACCGCAACGGTTCAAACATCACTAACAGCCTAGACCCCATTGAACAGTCGCTTTTATTCGGTATCGGCAGGACGTATGGCCTGGAAACTTTGCTGAAAAAGAAAACAGGCAGGCTTACCGGCTGGATCAGTTATACACTTTCCAAAAGCGAAAAAAAGATTGACCAGATCAACAACCATCAATGGTACAATGCGCGCCAGGACAGAACGCACGACCTGGCCATAGTGGCTACGTACGAGCTGAATAAACGCTGGACATTGGCAGGTACCTGGATATATTATACCGGAGATGCCGTAACATTCCCTGTAGGCAAATACAGCATTAATGGCATTACCGCGTACTACTACACTGACCGCAATTCGCAACGCATGCCAGACTACCACCGCCTGGATGTAAGCGTTAATGTGCTGCTGAAAAAAACAAAAAAATTCTCTTCAGAACTTTCATTTGGCGTGTACAATGCATACGGAAGGGAAAATGCATACACTATTAATTTCAGAGACAACAAAGATGACCCGAACACAGTGGAAGCAGTACAAACATCCCTGTTTCGCTTCATCCCGTCCATCTCTTATAATTTTAAAATAAATTAATATGCTGCAAAAGCTTACAATATACATTTTAGCGCTCTTGCTTTTTTCCTGTGAAAAAATAATTGACCTTAACCTGAAAAATGCACCGCAAAGAATAGTGATAGAAGGCACTATCACCGATAAGGAAAAACAATGCTATGTTTTTATTTCCTCCACGCAAACTATAGACGAAATCAACCGGTTTGAAGGTGTGCAGGGAGGAGCAGTGAGCATTACAGACAGTAGAAATAACACTTACCGATTAACTGAGGTAGAAAAAGGCGTTTATTATAATGAGTCGTTGAAAGCAACGGCGGGAGAAACATACTACCTGAAAGTAAAAGTTGGCAATGAGATCTATACTGCTTCTTCAACCATGCCGCCAACCAAAGTAAATCTTGACAGCATCACCGTAACTTACAATACTATTTATTCCAATTATACTACAACTGCGCATTACACAGACCCTGCTAACGAAGAGAATCAATACTTATTCAGCATTTATAAAAACAGGAAAAAATATAATTCTTTTTATGTGGTAAATGATGAGTACTCCAACGGGAAAACCGTAAAACAAAACCTGCCTGTATTTTCCAAGGAAAAAGAAGATCTGATATATAAAGGCGATACGGTAAAAGTACGTATGAGCTGCATAGATAAAAATATTTATAAATATTGGTACAGCCTTGAGGCCGGAGCCAGGGGCGGTACCGGAGGGCCGGGTTCATTTGGCAGCCCGGGTAATCCGGTATCGAATATTCACGGCGGAGCTTTAGGATATTTCAGCGCGCAAACAAACCAGACGCAGACCAGCGTTGTAAAATAATTCCTGGTATTTTACGTTTTTCAACTTTAGCAATGCAGGAAAATTTATTCGATATAAAAACAGGTATTTTGCCAGATGCTGCTGTAAACAATTCATCCTTTTACCAAATCATTGCATTTAACGGTACGGGAAGATTTATGGTAGATTTTGCAGAATATAGTTTTTCAGGAAATACCATTTTATTTCTGACACCGCACCAGGATTTTCAATGGATAAACTCTTTTGGCTTTACTTTCGACCTGCTGCAATTTCACGGTGATTTTTATTGTATAGAGTACCATAAAAAGGAGGTGGCCTGCAACGGGCTGCTCTTCAACAATATTTACCTGCAGCCGCATATAAACGTTACAGCTAACGATTTTGCAGAGATAAAACTGCTGTTTAAAAAATTAGCGGATGAAAAAAATGCGGATGATGTTTATTCACTTGCGGTAGCCAGGGCGTACCTGCAATTGATCCTTGCCTTGTGCAGCAAAGAAAAAATCAATCAGGTTAAAACAGAAATGCCGGACGATCAAGACCACAATGAGATCACTGTGTTTCAAAACCTGCTTGAAGCAAATTTCTTACGGCAAAGAAGCCCCTCTTTTTATGCGGCAGCCATGTCTCTGTCGCTAAGCGCTTTCAGCAAAAAAATCAAAAAGCAATTTCGAAAAACCCCATCCGAAATTATCCAGGAACGCATTATTTTGGAAGCAAAAAAATTATTGCATCTTACATATAAATCCGTGAAGGAGATAGCTGCCGAACTCAACTTTGAAGATGAATTTTATTTCAGCAGGTATTTTAAAAAAAATACGGGTTTATCGCCTTTGCACTACCGTGAGAGCGTTGGTATTTCCATTGCGGCAAAATAGTCTATGCATTATCCTGATTATTCCATTCCCGGGATTTGCTGTAGCATATATTTTTGCTGCGGACAAAAAAATTTCTCTACATTATTAATTTTAAATGCAATGAAGTTATTGAAGATTTTAGCCGGCAGCAGGCGCGGGTATATGCATTTTATGCGCATTGCTATTTTCGTGGTAATGGCGTGGATAGGAGGTTTAAAGGTTTTTCAATACGAAGCCGATGGCATAGTACCTTTTGTAACCAACTCTCCCTTTATGAATTTCTTTTACAATAAAGATACACGCTTACCGGTAGATAACGGTACAGGAAAACAAGTAGCACAGTATACCCTTCACAAAAATCCGGAAGGCAAGGTAGTACCGGAAAACATCGCGTGGCATAAGCATAACAGAACCTATCCATTTTCTTATGGCTTAGGTGCGGTAATTGTTTTAATAGGTTTGCTGGTATTATCAGGTATTTTTAGCCCAAAAACAGGAATGATCGGCGGACTGCTTACATCCGGCATGTCTATAATAACACTTAGCTTCCTGATTACTACGCCGGAAACCTGGGTGCCGGATCTGGGCGGCGCCCAGCATGGCTTCCCGTACCTATCTGCAGCAGGCAGGCTGGTTATTAAAGATATTATTATGATGGCCGGTGGACTGCTGATTGCTTCAGACGCTGCCAAAACTATTTTAAAGAAAAAGCAAGAAGTAATATCGGCCTGATCTATTCAAAGATTAACAAACTTTACCCTGCTTTTTATCTTCAGCAATAAAACAAGAGCTTACTTTTGTGTGTATGAATGATGTGCAAAACAGGAATGACCTGGAACTGATCGTGAAGAAATTTTACGAAAAAGCTATACCCGACCCGGTGATCGGACATTTCTTTACGGAAGTGATCCCCATTGACTGGGACGAACATATACAGGTGGTAACCAACTTTTGGGACAGTATGATCTTTGGCACCAGCGAGTATAAGAACAATCCCATGTCTCCGCATATACACCTCAACAGCCTGTCAAAAATGCAAAAACATCATTTTGAGAAATGGCTTGCATTGTGGACTGCAACAATTCATGAGCACTTTGAAGGAGATACGGCACGCGAAGTAATAAACAGGGCAACTTCTATTGCCAGGATCATGGAGTTTAAAATGAACCCGTGAAAATACAACATAGCTAACGTACAGCTTCTACTGTATATCCCATCCTGCGCAAAAGATTTATTAACCCATCGTCACCGGATAAATGCGCGGCGCCAATTGCGAAGAAAGTTGGCTTTTGTTTGGCAATAACGTATATCTTTTCTGACCAGCGTTTGTTTCTTTGCGTAAGTATTACGTCTTTAAATGCCTGCATATCGGGCTGACTAATTATTTCCTTGTACAGGCCATCTATGTTTTGAGATTTATAAATTTCTACCATGTTGCTGAAATCTTTTTTCCTTTCTACAGAAGTATTTATATAGCTCATAATCATAGCAGCCAATGAGTCTTTAGGCATATCATCAAAAATCTTTACCTGATCTGCAACCGTTTCCAGGCCTTTTATTTCCAGCGATCTTGCCTTTGCCTTTTTTAATATTTCAGCCTCATAACTTGCAGGTATGCTGCCGCAGTTTGTAGATGCTGTTACAAAAAGAGACAATAACGCAAGCGGTTTCATTTTAGCGAAAGCAGCAACAGGCATATGAAGCGAATCAGATACATATGTTGAAAGAATTTCGTATTCACGTTCGGAAAAATATTCGCGTAAAGTAGCTGAATCTTTCAGCATTACCGCCTGCATCATCTCAGACTGGAAGCCCGAATCGGCCATGGGAAGTTCCAGGTACAATTGCTGTGTGGCACGGAAAGATGCTTCCATTTTATCTGTCCAGAAATAATCTGCGGCACAAATAGCATGAATAGTGCCGAACAGGTAAGAAGGCGCTGATATGCCGTTGTTGCTTATCTTCCACAGAAGTGAATGGTCAAGCGGTTTGTCTTGAGCCGTTACTGTAATAGATAATAAGGATAATAAAATAGATAATAATCTTTGCATGGTAGCATTATTTTAAATTAATTTGCTTGCTTCTGTTGTTGATAATTTTAATTACTATTCTACATGGATATGTAAAATTAGAAAAATAAAAAATCTATACCGGATTTTAATTTACCGATTCATAGTAAAAAATCACTGTTGAAAAGACCATAAGGAGATAGTAAAAAAAATCCGCTCTTTGCAGAACGGATTTTTAAAATTTATAGAAACTACAGATCCTTACTCTTCTTCATCAAAACTCATTGCTTCGCGGGTAGTAGTCAGTAGCTCATACTCTTCCTTGTTGCCAACGATCAATTTATCGAATTCGCGCAGGCCTGTACCAGCAGGTATCTGGTGGCCGGTTATCACGTTTTCTTTCAGTCCTGACATCAGATCGGTTTTACCCTGAATAGCTGCAGAACTCAACACTTTCGTTGTTTCCTGGAACGATGCAGCTGATATCCAGCTCGGCACGCCCAATGATGCTTTAGTAATACCCAGCAGCACCGGTTGTGCAGTGGCAGGCCTTGCATCTCTAACGGTAACCAGGTTTTTATCTTCACGGCGCAACAGTGAGTTTTCTTCTCTCAATTCTCTCACAGACACGATCTGCCCGGGTTTCAGCCTGGTGCTGTCACCGGCTTCTTCCACTACTTTCTTATCAAATATCCTGTCGTTCTCTTCGTTGAAGTCGTTGCGGTCTTCCAGGTCTTCTTCCAGGAATTTGGTATCCCCGGCATCAATGATCACCACTTTCTTCATCATCTGGCGTACGATCACTTCAATATGCTTATCGTTGATCTTTACACCCTGTAAACGGTATACTTCCTGGATCTCATTTACCACGTATTCCTGTACTGCAAACGGCCCTTTGATAGCCAATATATCCAGCGGTGCTGTCTGTCCGTCTGATAAAGGCGTTCCGGCTTTTACAAAGTCGCCATCCTGTACCAGGATCTGCCTGGTCAGCGGTACCAGGTATTTTTTCACAATACCGTCTTTAGCTTCCACTACAATTTCCCTGTTACCACGCTTGATATTTCCGAAAGTAACCACACCATCAATCTCTGCTACTACTGCAGGATTGCTTGGGTTACGTGCTTCAAACAATTCTGTTACACGAGGAAGACCCCCTGTGATGTCCCCGCTCTTACGCATGGTACGCGGTATTTTCACAATCACCTGTCCGGCTTTTACATGGTCTCCTTCGCCTACCACCAGGCGGCTGCCCACCGGAAGGTTGTAGCTCTTCTCTTCTTTACCATCTACAATCAGTGAAGGTATTTTTGTTTTATCTTTAGACTCAACAATCACTTTATCCCTGTGGCCGGTCTGCTCATCTGACTCTTCACGGAAGGTAATGCCCTCTATGATGTTGTCGAATTTCACTTCACCGGCAATCTCTGAGATCACTACGTTGTTAAACGGATCCCATGTGCACACCACATCGCCTTTCCTGATTTTCTGCCCGTTCTTTACATTCAGGGTAGCGCCGTAAGGAATGTTGCTGGTATTTAAAAGCCTGTCGTTTTCCAGGTCTGCAATTCTAATCTCACCGGTACGGCCGATAACAATTTCCACTGTTTCCCCTTCTGCATTTTCTGTTTTTACCGTACGCAATCCGTCGAACTGCACGGTACCGTCAAACTTGGCGATCATGCTGGATTCGATGGAAGATGAGCCGGCGATACCACCCACGTGGAAGGTACGCAATGTAAGCTGTGTACCCGGCTCACCGATAGACTGTGCAGCAATGATGCCCACAGAATCGCCGCGTTGTGCCAGGTAGCCTGTTGCCAGGTTTTTACCATAACATTTTACGCACACACCACGCTTAGCCTCGCAGGTAAGCACAGAGCGGATCTCGATAGAGTCTACCCCTGCTTCATCTATTTCTATTGCTTTGTCGTGTGTAATTTCCTGTCCTGCTTCAATGATCAAGTCTCCGCTGATCGGGTTGAGCACATCGTGCAGCGATGTTCTGCCTTCAATTCTTTCAGAAAGCGGCGCAATAATATCTTCGTTGTCTTTCAGCGCAGTTGTGGTAATACCTCTCAGCGTACCGCAATCTTCTTCTGAGATCACCACATCCTGTGCCACGTCTACCAGACGACGGGTCAGGTAACCCGCATCCGCTGTCTTCAGGGCGGTATCTGCCAGACCTTTACGCGCACCGTGTGTAGAAATGAAGTAGTCCAATACGTTCAGGCCGCCTTTGAAGTTGGAAAGGATCGGGTTTTCAACGATTTCAGAGCCAGTGCTTCCGGATTTTCTTGGCTTAGCCATCAATCCCCTGATACCGGCAAGCTGTTTTACCTGTTGCTTGCTACCACGCGCTCCTGAATCCAGCATCATGTACACCGCGTTGAAGCCCTGCTTGTCTGTCTGCATTTCGCGGATAAGCGTTTCTGTAAGCCTGGTATCCACGCGCGACCAGATATCTACTACCTGGTTGTAGCGTTCGTTGTTGGTGATAAGGCCCATGTTGTAGTTTTCCCAGACTTCTTCTACTTCTTCTTTGGCTCTTTCAAGCAGTTCATTTCTCGTATCGGGAATAATGAGGTCATTGATGGAGAAGGACAGGCCGCCGCGGAATGCCATACGGAAACCCAGTTGTTTAATGTCGTCCAGGAACTTGGCAGCTGTAGCCACATTGGTGATATTGATGATCTCGCCAATAATGTCCCTGAGGCTCTTCTTGGTAAGCAATGCGTTGATAAAGCCAACTTCTTCAGGCACGAACTCGTTGAAAAGCACGCGGCCTACGGTAGTTTCCACCAGTTTGTTTACCAGTGTGCCATTCTTTTCACGCACATTGGTTTTCACCTTGATATTGGCATGAAGGTCTATCTTGCCTTCATTGTAGGCGATGGTAACTTCCTGCTGATTGTAGAATACTTTCCCCTCGCCTCTTACAATTTCAGTTTCAGTGGATTTTTTACCTTTTGTAATATAATAAAGCCCCAGTACCATGTCCTGTGACGGCAGGGTAACCGGTGTACCGTTTTGCGGGTTTAATATGTTGTGTGATGCCAGCAATAACAATTGCGCTTCCAAAATGGCAGCATTGCTCAGCGGCACGTGTACGGCCATCTGGTCACCGTCAAAGTCGGCGTTGAAGCCTGCTGTTACCAATGGGTGCAGCTGAATGGCTTTACCTTCGATCATTTTAGGCTGAAATGCCTGGATAGACAAACGGTGAAGCGTTGGGGCACGGTTTAGGAGGATCGGGTGGCCTTTCAAAGTATTTTCAAGAATATCCCAAACAATGGCTTCTTTTTTATCAACCAGCTTCTTGGCAGATTTTACCGTTTTTACAATACCTCTTTCGATCAGCTTCCTGATGATGAACGGCTTGAACAGTTCTGCAGCCATATCTTTCGGAAGGCCGCATTCATGCATTTTCAGCTCAGGCCCTACCACGATTACAGAACGGCCGGAGTAGTCCACACGTTTACCCAACAGGTTCTGGCGGAAACGTCCTTGCTTGCCTTTTAGTACATCGCTCAGTGATTTCAATGCGCGGCCGCCTTCGGCTTTCACGGCATTTGATTTTCTTGAGTTGTCAAACAGGCTGTCTACAGATTCCTGCAACATACGTTTTTCGTTGCGCAGGATCACTTCCGGCGCCTTGATCTCCATCAAACGCTTCAAACGGTTGTTGCGGATGATCACACGGCGGTACAGGTCGTTCAGGTCAGAAGATGCGAAGCGGCCGCCATCCAACGGCACGAGCGGTCGCAGTTCAGGTGGTATTACGGGAATATATTGCATCACCATCCACTCGGGGCGGTTGGTAATTCTTGTTTGTGCATCACGGAAAGATTCCACCACGCTCAGTCTCTTCAGGGCATCTGCACGGCGTTGTTGTGAAGTTTCGTTGGCGGCTGCATTCCTCAAAGTATAGCTCAATGCATCCAGGTCTGATTTGGCCAGCAGGTCAGAAACCGCTTCTGCGCCCATTTTGGCAATGAATTTCTGCGGGTCATCGTCAGGCAGGTACTGGTTGTCTTTCGGAAGGGTATCAATTACATCGAGGTATTCTTCTTCTGAAAGCAGGTCGCCTGTCTGGAATTTATCTTCCAGCACACCAGGCTGGATGATCGCATATCTTTCGTAATAAATGATGGTTTCGAGTTTCTTGGAACTCATGCCCAGCAGATAGCCGATCTTATTGGGAAGGCTTTTAAAGTACCAGATGTGTACGATAGGCACCACCAGCTTGATGTGGCCCATGCGCTCACGGCGTACCTTCTTTTCGGTAACTTCTACGCCGCAACGGTCGCAGACAATACCCTTATATCTAATTCTTTTATATTTACCACAAGCACACTCATAATCTTTTACAGGTCCGAAAATCCGTTCGCAAAACAAACCGTCCCTTTCCGGCTTGTAAGTACGGTAGTTGATTGTCTCAGGCTTTAACACTTCGCCATAACTGCGTTCCAGGATGGTGTCGGGAGAAGCAAGTCCAATGGTAATCTTAGAGAAATTAGATTTTGGACGATTGTCTTTTTTAATTGCCATATGTGTATTTCAAATTTGAATATAAAAACTGCTGAAAGGCCCTACCAGGATTACGAGAAACTCCTAAAACAAAAAAATCTGCAACATAATGTATAACAATACGTTACAGCAGAGCTTTCGCTTTTGTTTTAATAAAATTCCTTTCTGAAATTTGATAAAAACCCCTCAAAATTATGTACATAAGTGTGCAAAGGTAAGATTTTTATGCGATATTGCAAAGAGAGAAATTTATAATTTTGGGCGATTTTGGTCCGGGTCTGGGAACGGGGTTGTATGAAGGTGAAATGTAAAATGTAAGAGGTAAGGCTTTTTGTAATTTATAATTTATATTTTTTAATCTGTAATTTATCTTCAAAAAATGAGAAGCTTTCTCCTTTTGTTACTGATCGTGGTAGTACTGTTGTCAGCAGCAGTGTTCTACCGGAAGTTGCCTGCGTGGCAGCAGCCTGCTATTGCCATTCAGGAGGCAACAAAGGAAGAAAAAGAATTACCTCTCCATGGCTTCCGCAAGAAACTTTCAGATGCAGCCATCAGCATTATAGACAATACCATCATCTACGACGGCAGTTACTACAGCATTGGCTACCCGGGTGGTGATGTGGATGCCCGCAAAGGCGTGTGTACAGATGTGATCGTAAGGAGCTACCGGAAGCTGGGCATAGACCTGCAGGAGCTGGTGCACAAAGACATGCAATCAAATTTTGCAAAGTACCCGCAAATGTGGGGGCGCAGATCGCCGGATACCAATATCGATCACAGGCGCGTGCCCAACTTGGCCAGGTTCTTTGAACGCCACGGTGAAAGCTACGCGGCAACCCACAACGCAGAGGATTACCGGCCGGGAGATATTGTTACCTGGATATTGAGCAACAACCTTACACATATCGGGGTAGTGGTCAATAAAAAGTCAGCCGACCAAAAAAGGTTCCTGGTTGTGCACAACATTGGCGGCGGACAGGTTTTGGCTGACTGCTTATTTGCCTACAAACTTACAGGCCATTATTATTACGATGGCAGCAAAAAGCCTGATTAGACCTTTTTAAAATCTATCACCACCACAATGTATTTTGCATCTTTGTGAAGCATGCTTTTAATTTCTTCAATATCATCTATGCGTTGCGACAAAACAAGTTTTGAAGAAGTGAGCGTTTCGATGTTGAACCGCTGTGTAACGGTAGAGCCGCCTTCAGTATGCGTGGCCACAATTGTGTTGCCTTCCAGTTTCCAGTTGCCGCTGTCATCATCGCTTTTCATGGTGCCGTCTGCATTGAATGTGATCCGGCTGGCGCCATCATCCATAGTCTCTGTATCCTTTTGCAAAAGCGTATTCCTGGCATCATACACGCTGATGGTTAAAGATTGAGATTCCCATGTTGCCACCAGTTCATTCCGTTTATTTGCCTGATCACTTTTGCTACAGCTGCTGATAGCTGTAAGGAATAATGCAAGCATGGTACACAGGAGTATATTCCGGGGATAGTAATACTTCATAGAAATAGATTTTATGTAAGTTAGCAATAATATTTAATAAATATTTTTTTATTTGCGCGATTGCATGTTTTAAATGTCATTCAATTTACAATAATGCATCCTATTGCACATGCGGATTGCCTATCTTTGTGCACTTAAAAAAGTGATATGGTTCCTGCACAACTGATAGAGAAATACAATGTTCCCGGCCCGCGCTACACCAGCTACCCCACCGTTCCTTACTGGGACCTGGAAAATTTTTCCCCGGGAAAATGGCTGGAAACATTGCAGCGCTCTTTTGCAGCATCTAACCAGAAAGAGGGCATCAGTATTTACATTCACCTGCCCTACTGCGAAAGCCTTTGTACATTTTGCGCCTGTCACAAACGCATCACCAAACAACATTCTGTAGAAGACCCGTACATTGCAGCAGTACTGAAAGAATGGCAAATGTACCTGGACGTGCTCCCTGAAAAACCTGTGATCAAAGAAATACATCTTGGCGGCGGCACGCCCACTTTTTTTTCAACAGACAATTTGCATAAGCTACTCTCAGGCATTTTATCTACCTCAATCGTTCACCCGGAAAGGGAATTTAGTTTTGAAGGACACCCCAACAATACTACAGCCGATCACCTGAAAACCTTATACGACCTGGGCTTCAGGAGAGTGAGCTTCGGGGTGCAGGACTATGATACGAAAGTGCAGAAGGCCATCAACCGCATGCAGCCGTTTGAAAACGTAGCAAAAGTTACAGAAGCAGCGCGCAGCATTGGCTATGACAGCATCAGCCATGACCTGGTGTTCGGGCTGCCCTTTCAGAAATTAGATTCTGTGATCAGTACCATAGAACTTACCAAACAATTACAACCCGACAGGATCGCTTTTTACTCTTACGCCCATGTGCCCTGGATTAAAGGCGTAGGCCAGCGCGGCTTCGATGAAAAAGACCTGCCTTCAGGTGAAGAGAAAAGAGAGTTGTACGAAAAAGGAAAAGAACTGCTCGAGGAACTTGGCTACCACGAGATAGGCATGGACCATTTCTCGCTTACATCGGATACCCTGTATCAGTCCATGGAGCGCAAAACTATTCACCGCAATTTCATGGGCTACACCTCGTCATCCACACAGGTGATGATCAGCCTGGGCGCTTCTGCCATATCGGACAGCTGGTATGCATTTGCGCAGAATGAAAAAGACGTGGATGCGTATGTAAGAAAGATAAACGCCGGCGAGCTTACTGTTTTCAAAGGCCATATCCTTACAGAGGAAGATCTGTTTATCCGCAAGCAAATACTCAACATTATGTGCCTGATGGAAACGCCTATCCATAAAGATAACCTGAACGACTACCCGCAGATCATTGAAAGGTTGAGGGAGCTTGAAAGCGACGATCTCATCAATATCGCTGATGACAAGATCAGTGTAAACGAAAGCGGCCGGTCATTCCTGCGCAACATCTGCATGGCTTATGATCTGCGTATGATACGCGATAAACCTTCTACCAGGATCTTTTCTATGGTGGTGTGATAAAGGTTGAAAAGAACTGTATGTTATACATCAAGTTGATAAGCAACGCTTCTGCCGGCACCTTTGTATAAGAATGTTTTTTTGCCGGCCAGTTGCTGCAAGTCGCGGGCGGCAGTAGCTCTTGACGCTTTATTTGATAGAGACATATTTTTTAGCTGTCATTCTTCCTTCAGACCTTTTGGCCCAGCATCAAACATTTTGAGCACTGCTTTTATGTAAGATCAACAGTGCCATTTTCCCTGCTTGCTTTTGGGTGTCTATTAACTACAATTAAAATTAGATTCCTCCGGAATCTTAAATGAAAGGTTGTGATCGTATAATCGTTATTGTATATAAAAATTGAAGAAATTATGAACTATATTTCTGCTCCTGTAGGAGCATAACCTGCGTAGAAAAATGTTGTAAATTAGTTCCGCTCCACAGGAGCGGTATCATTACCTTTGTAGGAGCTACAAATTTTTGAAAAGGCTTTAAAGGATTTTGTAAATACATTGAGATAGCGCTCCTGCGGAGCGCGCCAACAATGATTTGAATTCTACAC
>NZ_JAOTPL010000007.1:0-137870 GCF_025631005.1 Haoranjiania flava | reverse complement strand
CCTATGCTTATGGCTATTTCATGTGTATAAATTTTAGTTCGCCGCTTTGCGGCTGTTTTTAATCGTGACATGGAATAGCCTTTATTCATCAACGGTTGGTATGCAACTTTGGTTATGGGTATTTCATGATTAAAGCGGCATTGAGTGTAAATAAAAAGCATCCCGCAAAATTATTACTTACTTCCAAGCCCTTTGATTAAACTCTTTATTTCAAGAAGGGCTGCTAAGAGAATCGCGAAGAGGTAAATACTATCTATAAAACCTTGTATTGCCATTGCGGATTTATAACCTACATTTGGAAAAATGTTTTCCAATGGCAAAAATCAAAACAGCATTTTTTTGTACAAGTTGTGGTTATGAAAGTATGAAGTGGCTGGGCAAGTGCCCGGCATGCAATGAATGGAACACATTCGTGGAAGAGATCGTTGAGAAAAACGATAAAGTTGCTGCTGCCAATGAATGGAAGAATTATAAAACAAGTCCTGCCAAAAAAGAAACTAAAATTGTTGCGCTCAGCGAAGTAAATTTTACGGAAGAAAAAAGAATTTTCACTTATGATACTGAACTTAACCGTGTGCTGGGCGGCGGTATAGTTGCGGGCAGCCTGGTGCTGGTAGGCGGGGAGCCTGGCATTGGCAAGAGTACACTTTTGTTGCAGGATTGCCTGCAGTTGAAAGACTACGTAACCCTGTACATCAGCGGCGAAGAGAGTGAACCGCAGATCAAGATGCGCGCCAACCGGCTAAAAGCCGAGAATGATAATTTTTATTTGCTTACCGAAACTTCCACCCAGTCTGTATTCAAAGAAATAAAAAAACTCAGGCCCGATATGGTAGTCGTTGATTCCATTCAGACCATGCAGTCGAACATGATAGAGTCGTCGGCAGGGAGTATTTCACAGATACGGGAGACGGCTGCCGAGTTTCAGAAGTTTGCTAAAGAAACAGGTACGCCTGTTTTCCTGATCGGCCATATCACTAAAGACGGCAATATTGCAGGCCCTAAGATACTGGAACATATGGTAGATACGGTGTTGCAGTTCGAGGGCGACAGGCACTATGCATACCGCATCTTACGTACACTGAAAAACCGTTTTGGCAGCACTTCGGAATTAGGCATTTATGAAATGACGGGCGAAGGCATGCGCATGGTTACCAATCCATCGGAACTATTGATATCCCAGAAAGACGAACAGTTAAGCGGCAGCGCCATCGCAGCAAGTATGGAGGGTATGCGCCCTTTGCTGATAGAAGTGCAGGCGCTTGTGACCCAAAGTGTGTATGGCACACCCCAACGTACGGTCAGCGGCTTTAATTTGCGGAGGCTGCAATTGTTGCTCGCGGTGCTGGAAAAGCGCGGCGGCTTTATGTTTGGGGCAAAAGATGTATTTGTAAACATAGCTGGCGGTTTAAATGTAGAAGACCCTTCCACGGATCTGGCCATCGTATGTGCCTTGTTGTCGTCTTATGAAGATGCTGCATTGCCCGAACATATTTGTTTTGCAGGGGAAGTCGGGCTCAATGGCGAGATACGTGCTGTAAACCGCGTGGAGCAACGCATTGCCGAAGCAGAAAAATTGGGCTTTGAAAAGATCATTGTTTCCAAATTCAACAAAAAAGGTTTGAATAAAAGCCACTACCACATTGAGATTGTAGCGCTGGGCAAGGTAGAAGAGGTATATAAGTATTTGTTTTAGTTAAATCTTTTCAAGCTGATATAAAACATATTTTCGTAATGAAAATAATTTGTAATTTAGGTTTTTGAAAATTTATAAAATTTAAAAATTAAAAAAAGATATGGAAATTCCAGCGACACAGCAGTATGCTATTGGTATAGATATTGGCGGCACCAACACGGTCTACGGACTTGTTGACCGTAGAGGCCACATCTCTTACCGGGGAGCAACGTCTACCAAAAAGCATGAAAAAATAGAAGATTATCTTGAGGAGCTTTACGAATCACTGATGCCTACCATTGAGCAGGCAGGCGGTGTAGAGTACATCAAAGGAATTGGCATAGGCGCACCGAACGGAAACTTTTACACAGGTTCTATTGAGTATGCTCCCAATCTTCAGTGGAAAGGCGTGATCAGGCTGGTAGATATGGTGAAAGCAAAATTTGGGTTGCCTGCTGCGCTCACCAATGATGCAAACGCTGCAGCGGTAGGTGAAATGACCTACGGCGCTGCACGTGGTATGAAAGAATTTATCATGATTACTTTGGGCACCGGCGTTGGTAGCGGTATCGTGGTTAACGGCCAGCTGGTATACGGCCACGATGGTTTTGCAGGTGAGCTGGGACACAACATCATCATTCCCGGAGGCCGCAAACACTGGGCTACAGGCTTTGAAGGATCTTTGGAAGCGTATGCTTCTGCAACAGGTGTACGCCTGACTGCATTGGAAATGCTGGAAAAAAATCCTGAAACACCGAGCATCATGCGCAACTATACCCCCGATGAACTTGACAGCCGTTTGGTGTATGACTGTGCTATACAGGGAGATGAGCTGGCAGTGGAAGTTTATAACTACACAGGCAAGATTTTAGGTATGGCGCTGGCCAATTTTGTTATGTTCTCTTCACCGCAGTCTATTATATTGTTCGGCGGGCTTACCAAAGCCGGCGATCTTATATTCAAGCCAACAAAAGATGCTATGGAAGAAAACTTATTGCCTATCTTCAGAAATAAAGTAGCTATTATTCCAAGTGAACTTAAAGAAGCTGATGCAGCCATTCTTGGCGCCAGCGCACTTGTTTGGGAATTACCATAACTTTTCTTTTTCATAATTTGTAAAAGCTTCGGATGTACTCATCCGTGGCTTTTGTTTTTTCAATGCTTTTGTTTTAATTTGATGGCAGAAAAATTATTTTTATGCAGGCCATTATCTCAGCGGTACAAATGCATCTCGCGGATGAATACACTATTACCCACGAACCTGTAACATTATTCGATCTTATGGAAAGGGCATCTGCTGCATTTGTAAAATGTTTCAGGAAAGATTTTGATGATAGAGGATTGCGTTTAGCAGTTTTCTGCGGCCCCGGAAATAACGGTGGCGATGGCCTGGCTATTGCGCGTATGCTGATAAATAGCGGGTACCTCAATACTGCCGTTTACAAAATAAATTTTTCGCCAAACCAAAGTGAAGACAATAAAACAAATGAAGCGCTGCTGAAAAAAATGCATGCTCCCGTCAGGTATATTTATAAAGCAGAAGATATGCAATTCATCGCAGCCGATGTATTGATTGATGCGGTGTTGGGCTCGGGACTGAATAAACCGTTGTCTGGTGAATATGCACAGCTGGCTCAAAAGATCAATGCCATAAATATACCTGTGTATGCTGTTGACATACCTACAGGGCTGCCTGCAGATGGCGGCGTTGATGAAAACTACAATGGCATCAGGGCACAAAAAACTATTACATTCCAACGCCCAAAATTCAATTTTTTTCTACCTGAAAGCCTGGCAGCCACGCAGGAGTTTGAAGTTGTAAATATTGGCCTGGATGAAGATTATATTCAATCGTTACCGGCCGGTCATTACCTTTTGGAAGAAAAAGATATCAGGAAAATTCTGCCGCCACGAAAGCGCTTTTCACACAAAGGAACTTATGGCCACGCTTTGCTTATTTGCGGACAGCCGCAGACAATGGGCGCTGCGTTGTTATGTGCAAGCGGCTGCATCCATGCCGGTGCAGGGTTGGTTACAGCCTGCATCCCCGGTAGCGGGCTTACTGCGCTTAATGCTTCCTTGCCCGAGGCAATGTATTTGCCGCGCGATATCGGGCAAATAACCTCAACGGCTGAAGATTACAAGGTTGTAGCTATTGGCTGCGGCCTTGATACCAACGATGAAAGTAAAGTACTGCTTGAAAAAGCGCTGGAAATGCAGACTCAATTAGTCATAGATGCAGATGCTATCAACCTTCTGGCGAAAGATAAAAATTTACTGGATAAACTGCCTCCGGGCACAATACTGACTCCACACATCAAAGAGTTTGACAGGTTATTCGGCAACCATACCAGCTGGCACAGCAGGCTGCAAACCGCAGTGGGTGAGGCTTTCAGCCGAAGGCTCACCATCGTGCTCAAAAACCAGTATACTTTTATTTGCCATAGCGATAAGAAGATTTATATCAATCCAACAGGTAATCCGGCAATGGCTCAGGGCGGTATGGGCGATGTGCTTACCGGCATCATAGCAGGATTGCTTGCTCAGAAACTATCTCCTTTACACGCTGCATGGGCGGGTTGCTACCTGCACGGAAAAGCAGGAGACCGGTTAGCCAGGAACAGCTATGTTGTAAAGGCATCAGCCCTTGCAGAACAGGTTGCTAAAGAAATGAAATGAGCCATAAGAGTACTGCATATCAACTGAGGGTGAATATACGTCGAAAGAAAGTTCACTGAAAGTAATTTCATGTGGCCATTGAAAACAGCGATCATCTAAGTGTCAAAACAATTTTACAAGTTACTTTATTACCCAATATCCAAGATAGGTAGCAGCAAGGCCTGATAACACACTGGCGCCAATATACATAGCTGCTAAACCCAACTGGCCATTACGCAACAGGATAATAGTTTCATTGGAAAATGCGGAGAATGTAGTAAAGCCGCCCAAAACCCCTGTTGCTAAAAACAGTTTCCACTCCTGGTTAGAAGGTTGCTTTTCAAAGAAAGCAAATACAATACCTATCAACAGGCATCCCAGGACATTTACAACTAAAGTTCCGTAAGGAAGTATTGTGGAAAGCCTGTTTTGCATGGCAACAGATACCATGTACCTGCATACACCGCCGATAAAACTACCTATGCCTATGAGAAAGATTGTATAGAGATTAAACATACTGTAAGGCAAAAATAATTTTTATTTATTTAATGGAAAGGTTGTATAAACTGTTAAAAAAAGTATTTACATTACTCTTGAATCCCAATGTTTTATCTTGAGTTCGTTCCCTGGCTTTAACAAATTTATATTGCTTAGACGGCTTATAGATTTAAACTTGTATGGTTTTTGTTTATTCTAAGCCATAAGGAAATGATCCGGAAAAAGATTTTTTATAAACTAAAATGATACATTATGAAGAACATATTTTTAATAGTTGCTGCTTTTATTATGTTTTTAGCAGCTTGTAAAAGCAACAACCAGGACAACAATACAATCTCGCAGGATACAGCCGGTCTGGCAGCTTTCAGGCAACAGAAATTACTTGATGCACAATTAGCAGACCAGGCGAGAATTGACTCGGCAGCACAGGCAAAAGTAGATCAGATGAATGCTGAAAAAGCAAGTACTGCAGCAGTTGCCACAAGATCTGCCAATAAATCAAGCGCTGTAAGGCAAAGTTCAAGATCATCTTCATCCAGCGCCAGGAGATCGTCATCTTCTTCATCAGGCACTTATTCAAGAGGTTCAAATGACGGATATGCAAGCGCTCCGGTGCAGACAGCTCCTGAAAGAAGAGGCATTAGCAAGGCAGCTAAAGGAGCCATGATCGGTGCAGGTACAGGTGCGGTAGCAGGCGCTATCATTAACAAGCGTAACCGTGGTGCAGGCGCTGTCATAGGGGGTGTTGTAGGTGGTGCGGTTGGTTATGGTGTAGGCCGTTCACAAGACAAAAAAGATGGAAGATATTAGAAGATATCAATCAAAATCAATCATAGAAATACATGCAGCGATCGGAATTCCGGTCGCTTTTTTTTGATACCGATGTGAGTTATGGAGTTATAATTGCAAATTGCAAATTACAAATTACAGATTGCAGAATACAAATCCCCATTATAAACCTAATAAATAAAATTTGCCATTATCCATTATCATTGTCCATTAACCCTTCCGCTCATAATTATCTGACCAATATCATATTAGCTGCAAACAAAATAAATTACCTTTGCTATTCAATAAAACTAAAATATTAATCATGGAATATCGTATTGAAAAAGACACTATGGGTGAGGTGCAGGTTCCTGCCGATAAATTCTGGGGGGCACAGACGGAACGCTCCAGGAACAACTTTAAAATCGGTCCTGAAGGTTCTATGCCCAAAGAGATTATTGAAGCATTTGCTTACCTGAAAAAAGCAGCCGCTTTTGCCAATTGTGAGCTGGGTGTTTTAACGCAGGAAAAGCGCGACCTGATCGCTGATGTATGTGATGAAATTTTAGCAGGCAAATTAGACGATCAGTTCCCGTTGGTGATCTGGCAGACAGGCTCCGGTACACAGTCTAATATGAATGTGAATGAAGTGGTTGCCAACAGGGCACATGTAAATAACGGGGGAACCTTGGGTGAAAAATCTATCATCCATCCGAATGATGATGTAAATAAATCCCAGTCTTCCAACGATACGTATCCTACGGCTATGCACATTGCTGCTTACAAAAAAGTAGTAGAGCAAACCATACCCGCCGTGGAAGTTTTAAGAAACACTTTGGATGCCAAGGCAAAGGCTTTTAACGATATTGTAAAAATCGGCAGGACGCATTTAATGGATGCAACCCCGCTTACATTGGGACAGGAATTTTCAGGTTATGTTGCGCAACTGGATTACGCTATCAAAGCCATTAAAAATACATTAGCCCACCTGAAGGAGCTTGCGCTCGGCGGTACGGCAGTTGGTACGGGGCTGAATACGCCCAAAGGCTACGATGTAAAAGTTGCGGAATACATTGCGCAATTTACAGGCCATCCTTTTGTAACTGCCCCCAACAAATTTGAAGCCCTTGCAGCCCATGACGGCATTGTGGAAACGCACGGTGCCCTGAAGCAGTTGGCTGTAGCTTTATTTAAAATAGCTCAGGATGTGCGCATGCTGGCATCCGGTCCACGTTCAGGTATTGGTGAAATACTGATCCCGGAAAATGAGCCTGGCTCTTCAATCATGCCTGGCAAGGTAAACCCAACCCAGAATGAAGCAATGACCATGGTTTGTGCACAGGTATTGGGCAATGATGTAGCTATCAGCTTCTCAGGTACCCAAGGACATTATGAGCTCAACGTTTTCAAACCTGTGATGGCGTACAATTTCCTCCAGTCTGCTCAATTGCTGGCTGATGCATGTCATTCTTTCAATGACCACTGCGCTGTGGGCATTGAACCTAACCATACCAGGATTAAAGAACTGGTAGATAAATCCCTGATGCTGGTAACTGCACTCAATACGCACATCGGCTATGAAAATGCAGCTAAAATTGCCAAGACCGCCCATAAGAACGGTACTACATTAAAAGAAGAAGCGGTAAACTTAGGCTTACTTACAGCCGAACAGTTTGATGAATGGGTAAAACCAGAAGATATGGTAGGCAGCCTGAAATAGGCAGCTTTACTGTTTCCTTTGATAATAATAATAAAACCTCAGAGAACATCTGGGGTTTTCACTTAAAACTATCTTTTATGGCGGAGAAAAATTTCAAAAAATACCCGGACGCGGGTGGTTTCTTTCATGAGTATGGCGGCGCATTCATACCCCCGGTACTGGAGTCAGAGATGAAAAAAATATGCGACGCTTATACATCTCTTAGTAGGTCGCATAAATTTATCGCTGAACTAAGAAGCATTCGAAAGCATTACCAGGGGAGGCCTACACCTGTCTATTACTGCAACAGGCTTTCCGAGAAATACGGTGCAAGGATTTATCTGAAACGCGAAGACCTGAATCATTCGGGTGCGCACAAGCTCAATCACTGCATGGGCGAAGCTTTGCTGGCAAAATATCTGGGAAAGAAAAAGCTTATCGCAGAAACGGGCGCCGGCCAGCATGGTGTGGCGCTGGCTACGGCTGCTGCTTACTTTGGCCTGGAATGCGAGATTCACATGGGAGATGTGGATATGGCCAAGGAATATCCCAACGTGGTGCGCATGAAGATACTGGGCGCAAAAGTGGTGCCTGTGACACATGGTCTCAAAACCCTGAAAGAAGCGGTAGATTCAGCATTTGAAGCTTACCTGAAAGACCCGGAAACTTCCATTTACTGCATCGGCTCTGTGGTGGGCCCGCATCCTTTCCCGATGATGGTAAGAGATTTTCAACGTGTAGTGGGCATCGAAGCCAAAGAACAATTTTTTGAAATGACCGGCAGCATGCCTGATAAGCTTGTGGCCTGTGTTGGCGGAGGTAGTAATGCCATGGGTTTGTTTTACGATTTCCTGGAAGAAAACTGCGAGATATACGGCGTGGAGCCGGGTGGCAGGTCAATGGATACCGGCGAACATGCCGCTTCCCTGACTTTTGGCACACCGGGCATTTTGCATGGCTTTAAAAGTTATCTGCTGCAGGATGAGAAAGGACAGCCGTTGCCTGTATATTCTGTAGCCAGCGGGCTGGATTACCCGGGTGTTGGCCCTGAACATTGCATGCTTAAAGATTTTCAGCGGGTGAAGTATGTAACGGCTAATGACAGGGAGTGTATTGATGCATTTTTTGAACTGAGCCGGCTGGAAGGTGTGATACCTGCCCTGGAAAGCGCGCACGCAGTAGCCTACGCAGTAAAGCTGGCAAAAGAAGATCCGAATAAATCCATATTGGTGAACCTGAGCGGAAGAGGAGATAAGGACATAGATTTCGTTCTGGAGAAATACGGTTTGCCTGAAGAAAGATAATGTCAGCTTTTCGCAAGAAAAATTGTTTAACAATAGTCGCTGGTCATCATTCTCCATTAAAATTATATCTTTGCAGCGCTTATGAGTAAAGGAAAAGTTTTAGTGGCTATGAGTGGCGGCATTGACAGTACAGTTGTCGCGTTAATGCTTCACAACGAAGGTTATGAAGTAATTGGCATTACCATGAAAACCTGGGACTATGCTGCCAGCGGCGGCAGTACCAAGGAGACGGGCTGCTGCAATGTAGACAGCTTCAACGATGCGCGCAAAGCGGCTGTGGAAAACGGTTTCCCGCATTTTATTCTGGATATCCGCGATGAGTTCGGCGATTTTGTTATTGAAAATTTTGTAGAAGAATACCTGGCAGGCAGAACGCCTAATCCCTGTGTGATGTGTAATACCCATATTAAATGGCGCGCACTGCTGAAACGTGCAGACGCAATGGGTTGTGATTTTATTGCTACCGGTCATTATGCCAATATTCACCGCCATACCAACGGACGGTATTATTTAACCAAAGGCCTGGACGAATTAAAAGACCAGAGCTATGTATTGTGGGGATTAGAGCAGGACTTGCTTTCACGCACATTATTACCATTGGGCAACTACAGAAAAACCGAAATCCGCAAAATGGCGGAAGGCTATGGCTATCCTGAGTTGGCTAAGAAAAGCGAAAGCTATGAAATATGTTTCGTGCCCGATAATGATTACCGTGGTTTTTTAAAACGGAAAGTAACGGGCCTGGAAGAAAAAGTGGACGGCGGTTTATTCGTAGACAAAACCGGTAAAATTTTAGGCAGGCATAAAGGATACCCGTTTTATACCATCGGTCAGCGAAAAGGCCTTGTGGCAGTCGGCAGGCCAATCTACGTTACAGAAATTATCCCAGAAACCAACACGGTAGTTTTGGGTGATGAAGAAGACCTCAACAAAAATGAAGTTTTTATTGCCGGTATTAACTGGCAGAAGTACGAAAGAGTAGCAGACGGTACCGAGCTGCTCACAAAGATCAGGTATAAAGACAGCGGTACTTTAGGCAGGTTGTACAACCAGCCAGACGGCAATATCCGCTTTGAATTTTATGAAGATGCCAAGGGTATAGCTCCCGGCCAGAGCGCTGTGTTCTATGAAGGTGAAGATGTGGTTGGCGGCGGCATTATCCAGCGGAAATAAAAAAAACCTGGCAGATCACAGAACTGCCAGGCATCTGAATATAAAACCTGTTAATAGCCGTTACCAGGACTCTTGATATCTGTAACTTCTATTTCAAAGTATAAAGGCGAGTTGGCAGGAATACTTCCTTTGACGTAGGGGCCGTAAGCGTAAGCAGAAGGGGTTACAAAACGGATTTGTCCACCTTTGCCGACTTTGAACAAAGCAGTGTAGAAAGAAGGAATCAAACCACCCGCGTTTCTGAGGTCGAATGATTGATTTTCTGATTCACCAAATACTGTACTATTCAGCAGCATACCCTTATATTTAACAACAGCAACGGGTTTGTCTTTAGAAATTGTATCTGTAGCGCTTCCTTTATTTACAATCTCGTACATCAGTCCTTTCAGGTTTTCATCTTCCACCATGGTATAGCCTTTGGAAGTTATAAATTTCTGAATGGTATCTTTCTCTGCGGCAGGGTCTCTGGGTTGTAGTGTTTCAGTGCCTTTCAGGCAGGAGCTTACAGTGATTGCTATTGCAAACAATGTCATCAAGGATAGAAAAGTTCTTTTCATCTGTGTATATTTATTTTATTTGTTTTTTAGTTGCCACATGGAATAGCCTTTATTCATTTGAGGTTGGTATGCAACTTTGCTTATGGCTATTTCATGTGTATTTATTTGTTTTTTAATGGTCACATGGAATAGCCTTTATTCATTCGCGGTTGGTATGCAACTTTGCTTATGGCTATTTCATGTGTATTTATTTGTTTTTTAGTTGTTACATGGAATAACCAGTTTTTTTAGATTCAATACTCATTCCCGGTTGGTAAAGATTCTTAATCTTTATGGTTATTTTATGTGTGTATATTATTTATTTTTTTACCATATGAAAATATGAATAAATTTTATGCTCGTATTTTCAATAAGGCCGGGCAAAGCTTAAAAAACAGCCTGCCCGTTATTAAAGTATTAAGGATGTAAATGTTCCTATTCTGTTTCACGCACATCCAGCAGTTCGATATCGTAAAATAGCGGCGAGTTAGCCGGCACTTTACCTTTTATATAGGGACCGTATCCATATTTGGAAGGAGTTACCAGGCGTATATGCCCGCCTTTTCCTATTTTGCTAAGCGAGTACATGGCACCCTGTGAGAAAGGTATTGTTTTCAACAGGTTAAATACAGCTTTTGCGCTTTCTAAAGTTACTGTGCCATCAAGCAGTGTTTCTTTAAAAGTAATTTCAATAACGGGAGCACTATTAGAAATTGTATCCGTTTCACTTCCGCGGGCTACAATCTGGTACATCAATCCTTGTACAAGTGCATCTTCCACCATGGTATATCCTTTGGAAGTTATAAATTTCTGAATGGTATCTTTCTCTGCGGCAGGGTCTCTGGGCTGCAGTGGTTCAGTGCCTTTCAGGCAGGAGCTTACAGTGATTGCTATTGCAAACAATGTCATCAGGGATAGAAAAGTTCTTTTCATGTGTATATATTTATTTGTTTTTCAGTTGTCACATGGAATAACCATTTTTTTTAGATTCAATATCATTCACGGTTGGTATAGATTCTTGATCTTTATGGTTATTTCATAATAAAAGTTTATTTTTTACAGGGGTGCAGCATCCGCATGTGAACACTGTTGATTCTACGTACATGCACGTTGTTGTCGGTATTTCTAAATATTGTTACGTAAAAATAACGCTTAACGCTACAATTGTTGCAATTGTTTTTCAGATTTGCGCTTCTTGGCCATCAGTTCATTGTATTGCTGCTCCTTCCTGTCCCACTGCTGGCGTTTATAAAACACCGCAAATACTACTGATATGACCACCAGTGCAAGAATAATGACAAGAATATAGCTGCCATTGCTGTTTACCATCATATCCGCACGCTTATACCATCCGCTGAAAACCATTACCAGTACTGCGCTACAGAATATCAACCCTACATACAATCCCGATTTTAGCTGATGTGACAGCGAGCGTTCCTGTTGCCTGTTTTTTTCCCAATAATCAACAAAATCATTTTCCTCTTTTGTAAGCATGTAAAAAAGTTTATTTTTGTAAGAGACTATCTTTTCAGGTATCTTTCAAAAACAAATTAAAACATTTTTATTTAAAAATAAATCTAAACATTGTGGCAGTTAATATTCAGCAATTGACCGACTATCTTTTGCAGCACAAAACGCTTAGTATGGAAAAGATCGGTACCATTTCCATAAACAATCCTGTAGAAGCTTCTGAAAGCGGGGAGCAGGCCGGTCCCAACATTTTTGTTTTTGATAAGAAAGCCACCACTTCCGAAGGCCTTTACGCGTATATTGCTGAACTGCAACAAAAAAACCCGAGCATAGTCCGTGCAGACGTAGATTCTTTCATTGAAGAGTCGCGCCAGTTGATGAATATCGGCTCCCGCGCCATGAATTTCCAGGGAGTGGGATATATTTATTCCGATAAAAACGAAGGCTATAAACTCAGCAAATATTCGCCCGTTGGTTTCAGGGAAGCGTTGCCTGCCGGTACCGGTGAAGATAACAGCCTGAATAAAATGCCCAATTACAATTACCGCTACCAGCGCAGCAGCAATGGCATGAAGGTGTTTTTGTATTTCATAATCCTGGTTTTGCTGGCCGGGATTGGTTATTTTATTTATTCCATGATGGATGAGCGTGCCGCAAATGCCATTGAAGAGCAGCCGATAGCCCATAGTGAAACGGTGCAGGATACCGTTGCCGGCCAGGCGCCGGTTGCAAAAAATAATGTGTCAAAATTCATTATTGAAACTACACCCCACATTAACCGTGTTACCAGTCGTACGGCCCAGCTCACCAAATACGGGCACAATATCCTGGTAGATACTGTTGACATCAACGGCGCAAAGAGTTATAAAATATATTTCCCCATAACCCTGCAAAATCCTGCTGATACTTCAAAAATAAAAGATTCTCTTAGCCGCTATTTCGGTAGAAAAGTGGTCATTGAATAAACCTATTAAAGGTAAAAATGTCAGCATAAATTTTAAAGCTGACATTTTTTGTAAGCCTAACTGTTTAATATTCCCTGTAAAATGCAATTTTGACCTTGATATTACCGTGGCAAAGAAGTTGCAGAGCGTTAACCGCAATTGAAACTATAAAACAAAATAAAAAATCAATATTATGGAAACGAATGTGATAACATTGAAGCCACTGCACGACAGAGTGGTAGTATTACCCGCAGCAGCAGAAAAAACCAGCGCAGGCGGTATCATTATCCCCGACACAGCTAAGGAAAAACCACAGAAAGGTACTGTAGTAGCAGTTGGTAACGGTAAAAAAGACGAGCCCATGACCGTAAAAGTAAACGACCAGGTGCTTTACGGAAAATATGCAGGCCAGGAAATTGAAATTGAAGGTAAGGAATACCTTATCATGAGAGAAAGCGATATCGTAGCAGTACTCTAAAACTATATTCGGCAGGCATAAGCATGCCAGAACACACTAACTATTTTCTTATTAACGATTTAATGAAATAAAATATGGCAAAACAAATATTTTTTGATATTGAAGCAAGAAATAAAATGAAGAAAGGCGTTGATACGCTTGCAAACGCTGTGAAAGTAACCTTAGGCCCTAAAGGCCGCAACGTGGTTATTGAAAAGAAATTTGGCGCCCCCGCAGTTACTAAGGACGGTGTAACCGTTGCTAAAGAAATTGAACTGGAAGACCCCATTGAAAACATGGGTGCACAAATGGTAAAAGAAGTAGCATCTAAAACCGGTGATATAGCCGGAGACGGCACTACCACTGCCACTGTATTGGCACAGGCTATTATCGGTGAAGGTTTGAAAAACGTAGCTGCAGGTGCAAACCCAATGGACCTTAAACGCGGTATAGACAAAGCAGTAGCCGCTATCGTTGAAAACCTGCGTGCACAATCACAGGCAGTAGGCGAAGATACCAGCAAAATTGAGCAGGTAGCAACAGTTTCTGCCAACAACGATTCTGAAATCGGTAAGCTGATCGCTGAAGCTTTTGGCAAAGTAGGCAAAGAAGGCGTAATTACCGTAGAAGAAGCAAAAGGCACAGATACTTATGTAGATGTTGTGGAAGGTATGCAGTTCGACAGGGGATATATTTCTCCATACTTCGTGACTGATACCGAAAAAATGGAAACTGAAATGCAGAATCCATACATCCTTATCTACGATAAAAAAATATCTAACCTCAAAGAAATTTTACCATTGCTTGAAAAGATCGTTCAAAGTTCTTCTTCACTGCTGATCATTGCAGAAGACCTTGAGGGCGAAGCTTTGGCTACCTTGGTGGTAAACAAATTGCGCGGTCAGCTGAAAGTGGCTGCTGTAAAGGCTCCCGGCTTTGGCGACAGAAGGAAGGAGATGCTTGAAGATATTGCTATCTTAACAGGCGGTGTGGTTATCAGCGAAGAAAAAGGATTAACCCTTGATAACGTAGACCTGGGCGTATTGGGCCGTGCTGCAGCATTGACCATCAACAAAGACACAACTACCATCGTAGACGGTAAGGGTGAAAAAGAAGCCATTCAGGCTCGTGTAAACCAGATCAAATCCCAGATTGAGACAACTACTTCTGATTACGACAGAGAAAAATTACAGGAACGCCTGGCTAAATTGTCCGGTGGTGTGGCTGTATTGTATGTAGGCGCTGCTACTGAAGTGGAAATGAAAGAAAAGAAAGACAGGGTAGACGATGCTTTACACGCTACACGTGCTGCTGTTGAAGAAGGTTTTGTACCGGGTGGTGGCGTAGCTTATATCCGCGCTACTGCAAACCTGGAAGCTGCCCAGGGTTCTAATGACGACGAATCTACCGGCTACAACATCGTAAAACGTTCTTTGGAAGAGCCGATCCGCCAAATTGTTAGCAACTGCGGCGTTGAAGGTTCCATCGTCGTACAGAAGATTAAAGAAGGCGAGAATGATTTTGGTTTTAATGCGCGTACTGAAGTGTTTGAATCACTGTACAAAGCTGGTGTTATTGATCCTACAAAAGTTACCCGTATCGCTTTGGAAAACGCAGCCTCTATCGCAGGCATGTTGTTAACTACCGAATGCGTGGTTGCAGATAAACCTGAACCTAAACAGCCTGCTGCTCCTGCAATGCCGGGCGGTATGGACGGAATGTATTAATAGATTGAATGTTTATAAAACTAAAAGCTCCTGACTATTGTACAGGAGCTTTTTTAATGAATGATGAAATCTAAAACAATACTGCCTGCCCGCCTTTTGCGGGTGGCTGCTTGCTTAAATGAATGTAAGCTTTTTCCGTGGTTTCGCGCCCGCGCGGCGTGCGCTGCAAAAATCCTTCCTGTATCAAAAAAGGTTCATATACTTCTTCAATTGTGCCGGGCTCTTCCCCAACGGCTGTTGCAATGGTAGTGATGCCTACCGGGCCTCCTTTGAATTTATCTATGATGCAGGAAAGAATGCGGTTGTCCATTTCATCAAGGCCATGTTCATCCACATTCAATGCTTTCAGGGCGTGCTTGGTAATGGCAATATCAATGGCCCCGTTGTTAAGTACCTGTGCAAAATCCCGCACACGGCGCAGCAGGCCGTTGGCAATACGGGGCGTACCGCGGCTTCTTCGCGCAATTTCATGGGCTGCATCGTCGCCGATCTTTGTATGAAGAATGCCGGCGCTCCTGAAAATAATATGTTTCAGGGTATCGGCGTTGTAATATTCCAGCCGTGATTTAATGCCAAACCTTGAAAGCAGGGGGGCTGTGAGCAGGCCGCTGCGTGTAGTAGCGCCCACCAGTGTAAACGGCTCAAGCGAAAGTTGTATGCTGCGTGCATTGGGGCCGGAGTCGATCATAATATCGATCTTAAAATCTTCCATGGCAGCATACAGGTATTCTTCTACGATAGTGCTCAGGCGATGGATCTCATCGATAAATAATACGTCATTCTTTCCAAGGCTTGTGAGCAGCCCGGCTAGGTCGCCCGGCTTTTCTATCACAGGGCCGGAAGTTTCCTTAATGTTTACGCCCATTTCATTTGCCACGATCCTTGACAGCGTCGTTTTTCCCAAGCCTGGAGGGCCGTGAAATAAAATGTGGTCCAGCGCTTCGCTGCGCATTTTAGCTGCCTTGATAAAGATCACCAGGTTTTCAACAAGCTGCGGCTGCCCAGAGAAATCGTCGATGTCGGTAGGGCGTATAGAGTTTTCATACTCCTTATCTGCAGAGCTAAGCCTGGAAATATCTGTATTTAAATTCGGGTTTGACACATGGTAAAGATATAAAAAAGTTGCGTGCTGTGAACGATTTACCTGTTTTCTCATACAAGGTGGCTTAATACACCCACATCGATCATTTGTCTTACTTTTGCGAAAACTTATTTCATTGGGGCAGATAAAAAAACTGGCAGGACAAACGCTTTGGTATGGCGGCAGCAGCGTAGTAGCTAAGCTGTTAAATGCATTGCTTACACCGGTGCTGACCTATTTGATGGTTGATAAGTCGGGGATGGAAGCCTTTGGCAAAGTATCCCTGATCTATGCTTACTTTGGTGTATTGAATGTGGTATTTACCTACGGTATGGAAACCGGCTATTTCAGGTTCAGCAACAAACCGGGTGTAGACCGCCGAAAGCTTTTCCAGACAACATTCGGCTCACTGCTGGTTTCAACCATACTGTTCTGCGGGCTCTTGTATATTTTTCGTTTTGATATTCTTGATTTCACCAGGATCGGGAACAATGTGCAGTATATTTTCTTGTGCATACTCATCCTCGCATTTGATACACTGGCAGCCATACCCTTCGCAAAACTGCGGCAGGATGCACGTCCTAAGCGGTATGCATTTATTAAGATCATCGGCATTATTATCAATATTGTTTGTATCATATTTTTCCTTGCCATATTGCCGGGCTTGAATAATAGCTTTGTGCAAGATCTGTTGTCCGGGTTCGATAAAGTATCATTGATATTACTGGCCAACGTGCTGGGCAGTGCAGTTGTTTTCTTTCTTCTTTTTAACGAATGGAGATCTTTCCGTTTCAGCATAGATAAAGACTTATTGAAACAGGTGTTTGCATACAGTTCACCCATGTTAGTAATAGGCCTTGCAGGTATGATCAACGAGGTGATGGACCGCGCTTTTCTGAACAAATGGTACAGCGGCACACCTGCTGAACGCATTACCATTGTTGGTATTTATTCGGCATGCTACAAAATTTCAATTGTGATCACTATGTTCATACAGGCATTCAAAATGGCAGCCGAACCTTTTTTCTTTAACCGTTCAGCAGATAAAAATGCGCCTGCATTGTACGCACGGGTTATGAACTGGTTTGTGATCACGCTATGTTTGGCATTTTTATTTACGGCCCTGTTCCTGGATTACTGGAAATATTATGTACAGGAAAATTACCGGGTAGGATTGTACATCGTGCCGGTGCTCTTGTTTGCAAATATCTTCAGCGGCATTTATTACAATTTATCTATCTGGTATAAGTTAACCGACAGGATGCGTTATGGTATCTACATCACGGTTATTGGCGCTTTGGTTACGCTGGTGGGAAATTATTTCTTTATACCCAGGTTTGGTATGATGGCTTCCGCCTGGACTACGCTTGCCTGCTATAGCTTAATGGTGGTCCTGTGTTATTTGTGGGGACAAAAGTTTTTTAAAGTGCCGTATAATATTTCAAAAATATTAAGCTATCTCGCCGTGATGCTCCTGGTGTTTTTTATCCAGGAAATTATAAAATCGCTTACACCGGGCCTTGTTATCAGAACGCTTAGCGGGTTTATTTTATTATCGGTTTTTGTACTATACATTATCAGAAAAGAGAAAGAGCAAATATACGCTATGCCTGTAGTGGGTAAATGGCTGAGGAAGTTTGACTGATAAACTTTATCTTTATCGAATATCTTTTACGGAGGAATTTTATCATGCATCCTATCATTGAAAACATAAACCTTATTAAGCAAAGAATCGCCAACGCATGTGCAGGCTGCGGCAGGCGTGCAGAAGACGTGAAACTATTGCTTGCTACGAAAACGGTAAATGCCGAAAAAATACGCATAGCTTTCAGCGCCGGCGAAACACTGATGGGTGAAAACAAAGTGCAGGAGCTAAAAGAAAAGTATGAAGATCTGAAAAGCATTCCGCACCAGACACATTTTATAGGGCATCTGCAGACCAATAAGATAAAAGAGGTACTGAAATATGTGAATTGTATACAATCGGTAGACCGTATAGAGCTTGCCCGCAAACTCAACGACCGCCTGGCGTTTGAGCAAAGAACAATGGAGATATTCATACAGGTAAATACTTCCTACGAAGACAGTAAGTTTGGTATAGCGCCCGAACAGGCTGTAGACTTTGCACAAGAAGTAAGCAGGCTGGAACGATTACAAATAAAGGGTTTGATGACCATAGGCCTCTTCTCTGCCGAACAGGAAAAAGTGCGTAAATGTTTTGAATTATTAAAAACATTACAACACGAAATGCTTGATAAAGGTATTGAAGCCCACGAATTGTCCATGGGCATGAGCCACGACCTGGAAACGGCTATTGAGGAAGGTGCAACCATTGTGCGCGTAGGCACGGCTATTTTCGGGGAAAGAATCTATCCCGACAGCTACTACTGGAACGAAAAATAAGTTAATGACAGAGAAGCAAAAAATGCTGGCAGGGAAGCCATATTTTGGTTTTGATGAAGAGTTGTTTAGCGAACGCCAACATGCAAAGGACCTGGTGTACCGGATCAACACGCTTCATCCGCATAAAATCGATGAAAGGAACAGCCTATTTAAAGCATTGTTTGCAAAAACTACAGGCAACTTTCATATTGAACCCCCGTTTTATTGCGACTACGGTTATAATATTTTTTTAGGGGAAAATTTTTATGCCAATTATAATTGCATCATCCTTGACTGTGCTGGCGTGCATATCGGCGATAATGTAATGTTTGGCCCTAATGTAAATATTTATACGGCAGGTCATCCGCTTGATGCTGAAAAAAGAAATTCCGGGCTGGAATATGCACAGCCGATTCATATCGGCAATAATGTGTGGATTGGCGGCCATACAGTTGTAAACCCGGGCATTGCGATTGGTGATAATACGGTGATAGGCTCGGGTAGTGTGGTTACTAAAGATATACCCTCAAACGTTATAGCTGCGGGCAATCCATGCAAAGTCTTAAGAGCCGTTACCAAAGAAGATAAGTTATATTATTTTAAAAAGATGCAGTTTTAAACAGGTTTAAGATTTCAATACCTTCTTGTGAAAAGCAGGAGTTTATGGTAAACAATCCTGAATACAAGCTACATACGATTGCCACGCAGACACAAAATTCCCTTTGCGCAACTTTTTGTCTTTTTTGTGTATAGTGTGGTTAGAAGATAAGCTCAATCACAAGGTGCACAAGGGTTTGCACAAGGTACACTATTTCGCCACGGAGACACAAAATTTCCTTTGCGCAACTTTTGCCTTCTTTGTATACATGGTGGTTAAGGCCATCTGAAATCAACATATAAAAAGCACGAAAAAAAATTTGCCTCCGAAAAGATAGTTTTAATTCTATATCGTAATATTGCAATATAGAAATATAGATTATGGGCGCTTCTAATAAAGATCATTATACCAGGCAGCAAAACCGTATAGCAGCTATAGCGAAAGCTCTGGGGCATCCTGCACGCGTGGCCATTATAGAATACCTGCTGAAAGCAGATGCATGCATCTGTGGCGATATTGTTGATAAGCTGCCTTTAGCGCAACCCACGGTATCACAGCATTTAAAAGAATTGAAGCAGGCCGGGCTTATAAAGGGCACTATTGAAGGCAATGCTATTTGTTACTGCATAAACGAGAAAACCTTCAACATACTAAAAGACTATTTTTCAAAAATCATAGTGACTGCCAGGAATCAGGGCTGTTGTTGAGCAGATTATTTTATAAGTTTTTAAAACATATCCCATGAATACCCAAGAAGAGATCAAAGAAATGGTAAGGCAGAAATACAGCGAAATAGCCTTACAGGATAAAGCCATCAATTCCTCTTGCTGCTGCGGAGCAGGTGGTTGCAGTACGGAAGTCTATACCATAATGAGTGAAGAATACAATGAGCTTAGCGGCTATAACCCTGATGCTGATTTAGGTTTGGGATGTGGCCTTCCTACTCAGTTTGCCAAAATTAAAAAAGGCGATACCGTTATAGATCTGGGCAGCGGCGCCGGAAATGATTGTTTTGTAGCAAGGGCGGAAGCAGGCGATTCCGGCAAAGTTATCGGAATTGATTTTACTGAAGCCATGATCAAAAAAGCGCGTGCGAACGCAGAGAAGCTGGGATTTAATAACGTGGAATTTCGCCGGGGAGATATTGAAAAAATGCCGGTAACTTCCAATATAGCCGATGTAGTAGTGAGCAATTGTGTGTTAAACCTTGTTCCAGATAAACAGGCCGTGTTTGCTGAGATATACAGGGTGCTGAAGCCCGGCGGCCATTTCAGTATTTCAGATATTGTGCTTACGGGCACATTGCCTGCAAAGATCAGGAGTGCGGCAGAAATGTATGCAGGTTGCGTTGCCAGCGCTATTGATAAAGAGGCATATTTAAGCTATATCTCAGATGCAGGCTTCAAAAACATGGCTATTCAAAAAGATAAACCAATTGTTGTACCTGATGATATCCTTAAAAATTACCTGGATGCTGATGAAATAGCAACCTACAAGGCCAGCGATACCGTGATCCACAGTATTACGGTATATGCAGAAAAGCTTAAGTGTGATGCTTATTCCGGTTGCTGTTAAAAAGTTTTGGGAAGATTAAGAATCATCAACTTTTGCATAGCAAATTCCGAATAGCAAAGAACAACTGAACTGACAGAAATTTCTAATTAGTCAAAAATATGCACAATACCCAAATCAACGCATCCCTTTAATAATATTGGATTAATTACTTTTCTTTAGAAACTATTTTAACCAACGTATATTCATTTATATCTCCATCCATCGGCGGGTTGGCTAATATTGTCACCTCAACTATGAGGATATATTTGAAACCTTCTTCAAAAGTAAAACCCTTAATCTCCCCTAAGGTTAGCGTAAAGGTTTCCTTTGTCCGTAAATCGGTTACTCGCATAGCAGGAATATTTTTGGGAGCATCCGCAGCAGCCGGAGGCCTTGGCCCGACATATTCTATATAAGGTGAAATTTCAAAAGATGCTTGATAGGATTGATTTACAGCTTCTTTTTGACACGATAGCAGAGTCATGAACACCAATAAAGTAATTATAATTTGTTTCATATAGCTATTTTATTTTATCGATGATAACAAATATCATAATTAAATTAGAAAAAAGAAAATTATATTCAGAAAATTAATTTTCGTTGATATAAAGCCTATATCAGCTGTTTAGACGCCCTCACCGCTCTTCGCGAATTATGAATATGTTTTACAGGAAATAGCATTCATTTCTGCTGATTGATTAACTTCCTACATGCGCGACTAAAAAGGACTAAGCGTCATTGAGATGCAAATACGAAAGACAACATAAAATAAACAGCACTAATTCATTTTCTTCTTCATAGTAGTTACCTGTTCCTGCAGGTTGGTCACCATATTGGCCAGCTGGTTTACATCCCAGCGGTTTTGTTTTTCTGCCTTGGTAATGATCATCTGCGCTTTCCACAGTTCCAGCACATCATCAAGCTGTACGTTGTAAGGCTCGTACATGGGATTATCGCTGATCAGCGTGATCTTATCCTTTACTTTATTGTTGCGGGAAACTCTTTTGTAAACAATACCGTTGCTTTTGGAAACAACCACGTAAGGATTCTGATTTTTTATCTCCTCCACGTTCTCCACTTTTTCTCCTACAATCACGCTGCCGCTTGGTGTTGGCAGCATACTGTCGCCCACGATCTCAAACGCGCGGTAATACCCGGGTGCAAGCATAGGCAGGGTAAAGGTATTCAGTTCATCCAGGAACTCCGTGTCGGCATAGCCTGCAAGGTACCCTGCTGCGGCTTTGACAGGTACAAACTGGATTTCATTGGTTTCTGCTTTTGAGATTTTCATAGCGCGCCGCTTGTCAATGTAGGCGCCGCCACCATTAGGTACAGAAATGTCTTTCAATAAAACATCGTCCAGGCTAAGTTTAAAAATGCTGCATACTTTTTCAAGAATATCAATGCGCGGTTCTGCACGCTCTTCTTCGTAAGCGCCCAGCAGGGAGCGTTTGATGTCTAATTTGCCTGCAAACTGATCCTGGGTCCAGCCTCTTAACTTTCTGAGGTAGCGTAAATTTTTTCCGGCGTAGCTCATAGTAAAAAAGTTTTTATTTGTACAACTAATTTATTTAGCAAATATACTAATTTATTTAGTTTGCCAAATCTTTTAGGAAGTTTTTTAGGAAAATTTTTGAGTAGCTTTGCAGCATGCAGTTTTTCGCGAACATACAGATACCGGATTTGCAACCCGCAATCACCTACAACGACCAAATTTTCCTGACCGGATCCTGCTTCACGGAGCATATCGGCAATCATTTAAAAAATGTAAAGTTCAATGTTTTACAAAACCCCAATGGGATTTTGTTCGATCCTTTAAGTGTGTGCAGCAGCCTGGTCAGCTATATCGATCATAAAAAATACAGGGAAGAAGATCTGTTTTACCTGAATGAATCCTGGCATAGCTGGCAGCACCACAGCCGTTTTTCACATCCCGATAAAACTGCCTGTTTACAGGGCATCAATGCATCGCAGCAACAGGCGCATGATTTTTTACAAAAGAGCAAGTGGCTGATCATTACATTGGGATCCGCATTTTCCTACAAGCTTTCAGACAGCCGTGTACCTGTAGCCAATTGCCACAAAGCGCCTGCACAAACATTTGAAAAGCATCTTTGCAGTATTGAAGAAATTATCTCAGCATTTGACCTGGCACTCTATCGTTTGCTGCAATTCAATCCCGGCCTGCATGTAATGTTTACCATCAGCCCGGTGCGGCATTTGCGCGATGGAGTAGTGGATAACAACCGCAGCAAAGCCAGGCTGATAGAAGCGGTTCATCACCTGGTGAATAAGTTTGACAGGCTGTATTATTTTCCTGCTTATGAGCTGGTGATAGATGTTTTAAGAGATTACCGTTTTTATGATATTGACCTGGCTCATCCCAACTATCAGGCAACGGCTTTCGTGCTGGAAAAATTTTCTGAAAGCTGCATGGATACTGATACACAGCAACTTGCCGAAGCGTTTAGAAAAATATCCATAGCTAAAAGTCACAGGCCTTTTAATGCTGCTTCCGAACAGCACAGGAAATTTTTGCAGCATTATCATGAGCTTACGAGCAGCTATAGCAGCCGTTTCCCCAATCTTGATTTTAGTGAAGAGCTTGCCTATTTTGCAGCATGCTGATACAATCGTTTGTTTAAAAATTTCGATAAAGCCCTTGCAAAACATTAATTTTGCGGCAGTTATTTAGTAAAAGCGAATGGAAAAAACTACTATTGAACAGCACAATCAACTGCTGCTTAACATCGGCACAACTTTACTTGAATCTGGTGCACACTGTGGCAGGATCAACCGCAATGTAAGGCGTATTGCCGATGCTATGGGCATTGATACGGAAATATTTTTTGATTATTCGGGTATGATCCTTACTACCAAATTCAAAGACGATCCTACCGTAACTTCTACCCACTACAAAAAAGTAAAAGGGCACCTGGTGCATTTTGATACGCTGGCAGATATCAGTGTATTCTCCTGGAAGGTGCATGATGAGAAGCTTTCTTTTAACGAGGTGGCAGAAGAATTTGAAGAGATATCGTCACGCCCGCATCTGCCGAGATGGCAGGTTGTGTTGGGCGTTGGCGTGGCCTGCGCTTCGCTTTGCATCATTTCAGACGGCAACTGGATAGACGTGCTGTTTAGCTTCTTCGCTTCCATGCTGGGGCTGATCGTACGCCAGGAAATAACCAAGAGAAGATACAACATCATGATCGCCGTAACTGCTGCTGCATTTGTTACCAGTATGATCGTATCGCTAAACGTGGTGTACGACCTGGGAGCTGCACCGGATAAAGCTTTGGCTACTTCAGTGTTGTACCTGGTGCCAGGTGTACCTTTGGTAAATTCGGTAATAGACCTGATAGAAGGTTATGTATCTACTTCTATACAGCGGGGGTTTTACGGTGCATTCCTGTTGCTGTGTATTGCAGTGGGCATGGCATTTTCAATTTTAATTTTCGGCATACATAATTTTTAAGAGATGGATAATATTTTACTGTTGATGCTCAAAGATTTTGCATTCGCATTTTTGGTGGCGATAGGATTTGGCAGCCTGTTTCATACACCCAGGAAAGTGTTGATGATAGCGGGTTTGCTCGGCGGGCTGGGGCACAGCATACGTTTTTTATTGCACCAGGGATTTGATTTCGGTCTAATTACTTCTACCATGTGTGGTACTGCTATTATTGGGTTGCTGGGCATTGTGTTTGCACACAGGGCACATACGCCGCCCGTAGTATTTACGATGCCTGCATGCATCACCATGATCCCGGGTTTGTATGCTTACCGTACTATGCTTGGCCTTATCAGGCTTACAGATGAGACCGGCCTGAACCAAAGCCCCAATGAGTTGCATGATACCCTGCATAATTTTGTGCTTACCGCTTCGCTTTTGTTCACGCTGGCAATAGGCATTTCCATCAGTGTTTTACTGTTCAGGCAATCCAGTGTAAAAACCATTAAGCCGCCTGCTATACCTAAACTGAAAAAAAAGGAATAATCAGGTAGTTTGTGATGGATATGATTAAGATAAAAATTACATTAAGATAACTGTACCATGCCTATAAAACGCTATTCTCTGGTCATTTTTTTTCTTCTTACCCTGTCGGTAAATGCACAAACCAGGCAAGCCGGTAATCGTTCAAAAGAATTAAAAACACCCTTAATGGGATGGGCAAGCTGGAATCATTACAGGGCCCATATTAATGAAGACATCGTAAAAGCACAGGCCGACGCCTTGGTAAATCTTAAATTGACAGAAGCAGGATATAGGTTTATTAATATTGATGACGGCTTTTTTGGCGGCAGGGACATCAATGGAAAAATTCTTTTTCATAAAAAAAGATTTCCGGGAGGTATGAAAAGTTTGGCGCGCTACATACATGCCAAAGGCCTGAAAGCAGGTATCTATTCCGATGCGGGGGCCAACACATGTGCATCGTATTGGGATAAAGATACTATTGGATCCGGGATGGGATTGTATGGGCATGATGAGCAGGACCTGAATCTATTTCTCAAAGAATGGGACTTTGACTTTATAAAAGTGGACTGGTGCGGTGGAGAATGGATGGGACTTGACGAAGAGGTAAGGTATACACAAATAGGCAATCTGGCCAGGCAAATAAAGCCTTCTGTAATTTATAATGTTTGCCGCTGGCAATTTCCGGGGAAGTGGGTAACGAATGTAGCAGACTCGTGGAGAATTTCCGGGGATATAGATAACAAATTTGAGTCTATACTCAACATCATTGACATCAACGCTGATTTATGGATATACAGCTCTTACGGGCACTATAACGATATGGACATGTTGCAGGTGGGCAGAGGAATGACTTATGAAGAAGACAAAGCGCACTTTTCTATGTGGTGCATGATGCATTCCCCGCTATTGCTCGGCAATGACTTAACTACTATGTCCCAGCAAACAAAAGATATAATTACCAACCGCGAAATAATTGCCTTAAACCAAAGCGCATTTGTATACCAGGCGCGCCGTTTAATCGATTACGGCGACCTCGAAGTTTGGGGCAAGCCATTACTATCAACTATGAGCGGGGAAGTAGCAGTAGCCTTATTAAACAGAACAAAAGAAACTAAAAATATCAGCTTTGACCTGAAATCAGTAGGTATCAATCCTGCGAAAGGATATATCACTAAAGACTTATGGACTAAAGAAACTTTTAAAAGATCTTATGACAGCACGCTTACCAAAAGTGTAGCGCCTCATGGCGTGGTAGTTTTAAAAATTGCGGGTACAGCATTGCCTTACAATATTTTCCAGTATAAAAGCAAATAGTGATTCCGGCTAATCATTTTAGTTGTTGCGCCACGATATTCAACATTTAAGATTTCCTACAAGTATACTTCTGCTGATGTTTTGTTCCAGGTATTTGCAGAAATAATAAACTGCTCTAACCTGCATAAACAAACCAGGCATCAGTTCTTGCCGAAGGCAAGCCTGTTTGTACGCTTCACCCTTGACCAAACATACAGCTTCTGAACAATGACCCAAAAATGGCCATCTATGGATGTAACAACAAATTACAAAATATGTTTGCTGATAAGAACTTAAAAAATGAAAGCGGTATGTTTGAAAGGGTAAAAAGTGCACCGATTAACCCCCCAAAATTTAACTAAGCTGGTAAAAATTTAATATTATAACACGCTGATTTTAAAATATTTATAGTCTAGTATGCATGTATTAGGCTTATCTTGGCAAGTGAAAATTAATTTGTGCAGTTAAAAAAATGTTTATACATTTATTTATTGGCAGTCATTGTAGCGCTGCGCCTCGGATAAAAAAGACACAGCAAAACGGATTTGAAATATGACAAAACTAATAGAACGTCCGAATTGACCTCCTGCATTAGTGCTGAAACTGAGTGTAGGAATTTTAGCTGCTTTTGATTGCTCCAGCTGCAAAGCGCTTATACGTGCCTGAACATCTGCCTGCTGTACAGAAACATTATGTGCGGTAGCATAGGTAATACATTCTTCAAGAGACCAATACTTAATTTGTGAAGTAGCTGTATTGTAGATAAAAATCGTTAATGAAAAAAACAAAAGCATGTACTTCATTGTGTAAGCAAAACATTTTATTCTTTCAAAAGTAAAAGAAAAAATCATGAATTTTCATCACATTGTATCTTTTATTTATCCATAAATCTTTTGCATATTCTTCAGCAGGAATAGTTTCTTCTATTCTTTGTTGCCAAAAGTTGTAGTATTGAGGCAGATCAGTAAAGCGTTTATTCTTTTTTTAAAGCGTCCAGATAAAGCTTCACTTTACATTTAAAAGTATTGGTTTCATATTTACCGTATTCGCAAACACTATATCTCTTGGCGCCTTTGCTGCCACTTCACCGGCTTTTCGGTGGATATTGGGAAGCAGGGAGAAGCGTATCCATACGTTGCAGCCAATATGTGCCCTAATTTTACATCTGTTATGAGATTTAAATCACTATTACTCCCGTTTTAATCAAAACCATATAAAAAAAACAACGGCATAGTTCCGCCGCTGTTTAAAGAAGTAAAATAAAGATACTATATCACCACATTGATCATTTTACCTTTTACATAGATCAGTTTCTTCATAGGCTTGGCTTCCATCCACTTTTGAACGGTTTCATTTTGTAAAACAATTGCTTCAACTTCTTCCTGTGAAGCTTCAAGAGAAATGTCAATATTAGTACGCACCTTGCCATTGATACTTACCGGATAGTCTTTGGCAGTTTCGCGGATATATTTTTCTTCAAACACAGGATAGGCAGCATCTAAGACGTAAGTTTCATTTCCCAGCGTGTGCCATAGTTCTTCTGCAATATGTGGAGCATAAGGTGTGAGGAGGATCAGCACCTTTTCCAGGATAGCTTTTTTATGGCATTTAGCTTCAGTTAATTCATTTACACAAACCATAAAAGCTGATACTGCCGTATTGAAAGAATAACGTTCTGTATCTGTTTCTATTTTCCGTATGGTTTTATGCAATATTTTCAGGTCAATATCAGCGGGACTGTCATTTGTCCAGATAGCTTCTCCGCTGTCTTTGTAAAATAATCTCCATAGCTTTTTCAGGAAGCGGTGCACGCCTTCAATGCCTTTGGTATCCCAGGGCTTGCTTTGTTCTACCGGGCCTAAGAACATCTCGTACATGCGGAATGTATCTGCGCCAAAACGCTCAACCAGGTCATCGGGGTTTACGGTGTTGAATTTAGATTTAGACATTTTCTCTACTTCCACACCGCAGATGTACTTACCATTTTCCAGGATAAATTCTGCGTTGGCATACTCCCCGTTTTTCCATTGCTTAAATGCTTCTATGTCCAGCTCCACACCATCCACCATGTTCACATCCACATGTATCTTATCGGTTTCATAGGCATCTTTCAGGTTTTCAGAAACAAACTTTTCAGTACCCCTGATCCTGTATACAAAACGGCTGGAACCTTGTATCATGCCCTGGTTAAGCAGTTTTTTGAAAGGCTCGTCGAAGCTTAGCCTGCCGATGTCGTACAAGAACTTAGTCCACATGCGGGAGTATAACAAATGACCTACGGCATGCTCTGTACCACCGATATAAAGATCAACCTGGTTCCAGTAATCTGTAGCCTGCTTTGATGCAAATTCTGCTTCGTTGTGCGGGTCCATGTACCTCAGGAAATACCAGGAAGAGCCGGCATAGCCGGGCATGGTGTTGGTCTCCAGTATCATCCTGTCTGATCCGCCGCCGCAAACCTGGTTGTATTGCAGTTTCCAGTCGTCCATATTTGCCAGCGGGCCTTCGCCTGAAGGGCCGGGCTCGTAGCTGTCTACCACAGGCAATTCCAGCGGAAGGTCTTTCTCATCTAAAGGGTACGCAATGCCGTCGCGCCAGAGAATAGGGAAGGGCTCGCCCCAGTAGCGCTGGCGGCTGAAAGCTGCATCGCGCATACGGTAGTTGGTTTTCCTTTTGCCGATGCCCATTTTTTCCAGTTTATCAATCACTATGTCTATGGCATCGCGCATAGCCATGCCAGTAATAAAACCGCTGTTTTGCAGTATAGCGTCTTTGCCGGGGTTGGCATTTTCCCCATCATAGGCATCGCCGATAATGTTGGTAATGGGAATATTAAAATGCCTGGCAAACCTGTGGTCGCGCTCGTCGCCGCAAGGCACAGCCATGATGGCTCCCGTGCCATAGCCGGCTAAAACATATTCAGAAATATAGATAGGGATTTGCTTGGTTGCATCAAAAGGATGTTGTGCATAAGCACCGGTAAAGCAGCCCGTGATGCGCTTTTCAGCCATACGCTCACGCTCGCTGCGGCTTTTAACGTAGGTGACGTATTTTTCTACCTCTTCTTTTTGCTGAGGTGTTGTAATGTTTTGCACTAATTCATGCTCAGGAGCAATTACCATAAAATCTACGCCGAAAATGGTGTCCGGTCGGGTAGTGTAAACACGGAGGAACTCACTCCCTTGCAAAGGACTATTGGAAAGGATGGTTGCCCCTATTGCGCCTCCTTCTACCTTTTCAACTGAGTCGCTATGATGTTGTTTGAAACTATCCTTTCCGGCAATGCGGAAATCAATCTCCGCGCCCGAGCTTTTGCCAATCCAGTTGGTTTGCATTTCTTTCATGGCATCGCTGAAGTCCACTGTTTCCAGTCCTTTCAGCAGCCTGTCTGCATATTCGGTAATGCGCAGGTACCACTGGCGCAACTTTCGCTTTTCCACAGGATGGCCGCCTCTTTCAGAAACACCATTCACCACTTCATCATTTGCCAGCACGGTGCCCAATGCTTCGCACCAGTTTACTTCGCCATAGCCGCAATAAGACAGGCGGTAATGCATTAGTATATCTGCTTTTTCTTTTTCAGCATAATTCTGCCACTGTTCGGCGGTAAAGCTTACAGCGCTGTCGCCGGGGCATTCATGGTTTTTATTACCCTCAGTGCGGAAAATATTTTCCAATACACTGATTGGTTGTGCCTTATCTTCCAGCCTGTTGTACCAGTTATTGAACAGTTGCAGGAAAATCCATTGCGTCCACTTGTAATAGCCGGGTTCGCTGGTATTTACTTTTCTTGACCAGTCATAACAAAAACCTATATTGTTCAGTTGCTTTTCGAATGTAGTAATGTTGTTGGCTGTACTCACTGCAGGGTGCACGCCATGCTCAATGGCATATTGTTCTGCCGGCAGCCCGAATGCATCGTAACCCATCGGGTGCAATACATTGTAGCCTTTCAGTCTTTTATAGCGGGCAAAAATATCGCTGGCAATATATCCTAACGGGTGGCCCACATGCAGCCCGGCGCCGCTGGGGTAAGGAAACATGTCCAGCACATAATACTTGGGTTTATCGCTGTTGTTATCAACTTTATAAGCTTGTGTGTCAATCCATTTTTGTTGCCACTTCTTTTCTATCTCACGAAAATTATATTCCATTTTATTGTACAAACTTTAAATATATGGTATTAAAAATTTTATGAGCAAATGTACGTCATTGGGATGTAAACATTAAATTTGCCCTGATTAAGTAGTATTATGGAAGAAAAAATAAAAACTAGGACCAAGAGCCGGCGGATGAATGCTTTGTTCAGCATTGTAGGCATTTCGCTGGTATTGCTGATACTGGGAATAATGGGCCTGCTGTTTCTGAACCTGAAACAAATGGGCAATAAGATGAAAGAAGATATTCGTGTAAGCGCCTACCTTCAGACTGAAAATAAAGACTCCATTAACCTGATCATGAATTATATCAAGGCGCAGCCATACGCTAAAGATGTAGTATATATAGACAAAGCCAGGGCAAAGGAAATATGGAACAGGGATAATAATGAAGAATGGGACCAGATACTTGATTACAACCCGCTTCCTGAAAGTATTGATTTCAGTGCAAAAGAGCGCTATGTAAATAAAGACAGCCTGCAAATGATCAGCAGTGGCATTAAAGAAAGGTTCAGTACACAGATCACCGACCTGGTGTACCCGCAGGTGCTGGTTTCTTCCGTGAATGAAAAGGCTACGCAGCTCGGGCTTATATTCCTGGTGATCGCTATTGTGCTTATTGTGATTGTTGTGGTAAGTATTGACAATACCATCAGGCTTACCATGTACAGCAACCGTTTCCTGATAAAAACCATGCAGATGGTAGGCGCTACGCGCAGCTTTATTACACGCCCTATGGTTACGCGAGCCATTCTCAACGGACTCATCAGCGCAGTGATCGCGTGCGTGGGTCTATTCCTGATAACGCAGTGGGCATACAGGCAGCTGCCGCAATTAAAAATGATTGAAGACAGAAACCTTACCATTGCGTTATATGCAGCCATCATCATTTTGGGGGTGATGATCTCTTGGATCAGCACCAGCAGGAGCGTGGTAAAATACCTGAAGTCGAGAATTGAAAATTTATATTAAATTTGCTGTTTAAAATCATACGTATGTCAACAACAAGAAAACCCGTTACCGAAGCCAAAGTTAAAGCAAACCGTTCGCTGTTACAGCCTCTTTTCGGAAGGCAGAATATACGGATCATGATAGCTGGGCTTGTGGTGATTGCCATTGGCATGTTGCTGATGTCCGGCGGCAAGAACCCCGATCCTAATGTGTTTAACAACGAACTGGTATATGGTTTCAGGAGAATTACCCTGGCGCCGATTGTGATACTGCTGGGTTTTGCCATAGAGATCGTAGGCATTTTCTGGAGAGAAAAAAGATAAGATTTCCCTACATAATATTATTCTTAACCGCATTGATGATGCGGTTTTTTTTGTGGAAAAATTTTTGTTCCATCATTATGCTAATCTTAATCTTTTATTGTTGTTCATAGCACCGCTTTTATCTGCATGCAATAATGAAAGCGACAGCTATCAACGCCGGCATGACATATAAATATTGAATCAATTGATTATTTAATTAACCTATTTATTATTATCCAAATAATTTGTTTTTTATAATATCAATTTCTAATTTTATATAAAATGAAATAAGTTATGAAACTAACTTCTTTTGCTTTGGCACTGCTTTTTTTCACCGCAATAGCAGGCTGTGATAATAAAGAAATTGATAAATCGGGCTTTTATTTCGAGCTAAAGAAAAATGGGTCTTGGGTAAATTATTCACGTGGGCTAGTTGCTACAGAGGCTTATTACCCCAGCACTTCTTCAAGAAGTGGTGGATTCTTTTGTTTTAATAGAGACAGCACTGAAGAATTTAGCATACAGATTGATGCTACTCAAATTAGGTATGGTTCCGACAGCTTAGCAATTAAACCTTACACGAAGTTTGATGTGCGAGGCATGTATTACGCAAAAAATGGAGTCTGGATTATATCATGTGGCGCTGGCGAAACGAAAGGCCGTGCCTGTAGCATTGATGAAATGAAATTACTGAGGAAACTTCAACGACTTTAACAGGATATTTTAAAGGAAATCTTATTCCTGAAGATAATAGTTTTACAATCACTGAAGGTCGTTTCCGCCTACCCAGGAAGTTTTTTAATTAGCTATCATGAAATAGCTTCTTCTGGTAATATTAAAGGCATTATTGAGCTTAAAGTATGGCAAAAATCTTATTGTCAGACGCGTTAAATTTTACCGCTGATGTGGGTGGGCACTAACTTTTAATGATTTTTTATAAATTATAGGCGCAAGATCTGAAAACCTAATCTCTCCTAATCTTATAAATCGGTATAGGCCTTTGAAAGCGTTGCCCGTTGGCGGGTTGATTGTAAATTTTATTTACCACGTTCATGCCTTTGATCACTTTGCCGAACGCTGCATACCCTTGTTTGTCGGGGTTCGCATCGCCGCCATAATCATAGGCAGGATCGTCATCAACGAGGATGAAAAATTCAGAGGTGGCTGTGCCGGTGTCTTGCCTGGCCATAGAAATGGCGCCGCGCTTATGCAGTATGCCGGTAATATTTGTGCCTTCATGCGGAATGCCGGGCAGTGATTGAGCTTTAGCGGAATTGCTTTCCCAGATTCCTCCCTGTATCAGTTCAGATTTGGAAGCATCGGAAGGCTGGTTTTCTTTATTCAGTACACGGTAGAAGCTGCTGTTATCAAATATGCCTTCATCTACATAGCTCAGGAATGCAGCACAGGTCTGCGGCGCTTTTTCAGGATACAATTCCACATACACAGCGCCTAATGAAGTTTTAATCTCAATAACCGGGTTGCCGGAATTGCTGCCACCGCAGGCAAGTAAAAAAGTAATAACTACGAAGAATGAAATTTTATAAATCCACAGTTGCTTTTTCATTTGTTTGTTTTAATACGATTGCACCCAATGGCGGCAGGTGCACTTTTATTTTACAGATATTATTTTCTCTATCTATTATTTCAGAATGAATGTCTACATTATACACATCACCAGCCCCCCAGTATTCTTTACTGTCGCTGTTGAATATTTCCTTCCATTTGTGCGTAGCATAGGTCTCAACAACCCAGTCCCAGCGCGGTACAGGCGTCATGTTTAAGATCACCAGCAGGTCATCTTCTGCCTTTAATCCTTTTCTTTTAAATACCAGTACAGATTCTGCCCGATGGTTAAGGTCTACCCATTCAAAACCTTGTTTTGAAAACTGTTTTGCATATAGCCCCGGCTCCTTTCTTAATAAACTGTTCAGATCCTGCACGCACTTTTTCATGCCTACATGGCTCGGCCAGAACAACAGGTCCCATTGCAGTTCTGATTTATAATCCCATTCCTGTGTGGCGCCAAACTCATTGCCCATAAACAATAGTTTTGCGCCGGGATGGGTATACATATAACTGTACAGCAGGCGCAGGTTAGCGAAACGTTGCCATTCATCGCCGGCCATCTTATACAGCATCGGGCTTTTGCCGTGCACCACTTCATCATGGCTCAGTGGCAATAGAAAATTCTCATCATAATAATACATCATGCTAAACGTAAAATCGTTTTGCATGTATTGCCTGAAGTAGGGGTCTTTTTTAAAATAATTAATGGTATCGTGCATCCATCCCATCATCCATTTCATGCCAAAGCCCAGGCCTCCGATGTCGGTAGGGGCGGTGGTCATCGGCCAGTCGGTGGATTCTTCCGCTATCATCTGCACATCCGGGAAATCGCGGTAGATAGTGCGGTTCAGGTCTTTGATGAAGGCGATGGCTTCTATGTTGCCGTTGCCGCCGTAGGCATTCGGCTCCCATTCGCCATCTTTGCGGCTGTAATCGAGCTTGAGTATGGAGCTTACAGCGTCTACCCGGAGTCCGTCTACATGAAACACATCAAACCAGAAGCGCGCACTGCTGATCAAAAAAGATTTCACTTCATTGCGCGAATAGTTGAATACATAGGAGTTCCAGTCGGGGTGAAAGCCTTTGCGCATATCGGCATACTCATACGTATGTTCACCATCGAACATATAAAGCCCATGCGCATCGTAGGGAAAGTGGGAAGGCACCCAATCCAGGATCACGCCTATTTTTTCTTTGTGAAAAGCATCTATTAAACGCATAAAGCCCTGCGGGTCTCCGAAGCGGCTGGTAGGTGCAAAAAAACCTGTACCCTGGTACCCCCAGCTGCCATCATACGGATGCTCCATCACAGGCATAAACTCCACATGTGTAAAGCCCATCTCTTTCACATAGGGTACAAGCAGTTGAGTGATCTTCTCATAGGTGTGGTAAGATTCTTCATTGTATTTGTCTGGCCTTGCCCAGCTGGCCAGGTGCACTTCGTAAATAGAGATGGGCGCGTCCAGGCTGTTGTGGCTGGCGCGGTTTTTCATCCACAACTTATCTTTCCATTTATATTGCAGGTCCCAGGTAACAGAAGCTGTCAGCGGCCTCCTTTCCCAATAGTTGGCAAACGGATCACCTTTATCTTTATTCAGGTCATTAGCGCCGATGATGTAATATTTATACACCTCACCGGTATTGAGGTAGGGTATAAAACCTTCCCAGATGCCCGAGCCGTCATGCCTTACATTCAGCGGGTGGGAGTCATTGTCCCAATCATTAAAATTGCCTTTTACACTGACGAATTTTGCGTTAGGCGCCCATACAGCGAAGTAGGTGCCGTAGGTGTTGAGCACTTTGATATATTTATTCCCCAAAACTTTATATAAACTATAATGCGTTCCATGCTGGAAGTTACGGATATCTTCTTCTGTAAACAGGGAATAGTTCCACACATTCTTTGAAGTATCTACAAAGAATAGCTCTTCGTAATTTTTAGGAGACATCTGTTGATAGTTTAGTACCCAATAAATTTAACTATTAAATACCTACCACCCAAATAATAATTGTAAGAAAAAATCAATATTGATCTGCTATTTGGCTATGCTGATCTTAGCTTTTTTATTTTTTATACGCTCATCTTTCAATAAATGAAATACGGATTTCGTTTTTGCTCTTCTTATGGCAAAAAAAGAATGAAAATCTTTCACCTCTATCAGTCCCACATCTTCTTTTTTCAGGTTGGCTTTTTGCAACAGAAAGCCCACAATATCTATCTTATTTACCTTGTCTTTCTTTCCCAGCGGCATAAAAAGCGTTACCCAGTCTGGCTTTGGGGGCAGTTTGCATTCTTCAGGCAACTGCAATTCGGTTATGGCCGTTTCAATGTATGCAGGTATATTTTCATCGGGCCCTTTCATGAGCACTACACTGCCGCTGGCATCCATGCGGGCCGTTCTGCCGTTGCGGTGTGTAAACACTTCTTCCGTTGCAGGCAAGTGATAATGCACAATGTAGCGGATATTGGCAATGTCAAGCCCCCGGGAAGCTATGTCTGTAGTTACCAGGAAATTCACGCTTCCGTTCCTGAATTTGGCGAGTGCACTATCGCGGTCGGTTTGTTCCATGGCGCCGTGATAGTATACATTTAGTATACCTCTTTCTTTTAAATGATCGCTTACCCTTTTTACCGCATCCCTGTGGTTGCAAAAAATAATGGCTGCACGGTTGCCGATAAGGCATAGCAGGCGGTAAAGCGTATCTATTTTATCTTTATCATCGGTATGCACATAGTGCAGCAGCAGTTTGTTTTCCTCTTTTTCAGCGCTGAGGAAATTGATGATTGCGGGATGCTTTAGCCTGATAAACTCCGGTATATCAGCCGATTCTGTAGCGGAGACAAGCATACGTTTCTGCACATTTTTGAGTGATTCTGCAATGAATTTTACTTCTTCTGTAAAGCCGGATTCAAGCGTTTTATCAAATTCATCCAGCAACAGCATACTGATGCCGTTCACTTCTATGTTTCCACGCCTGATATGATCGCCCAGCCTTCCCGGCGTACCTACAATCACCGCCGGGGCTTCGAGCAGGTTATTCTCTTCTATCTCTCTTTTGTGCCCGCCGTAACAGCAGGTGATTTTATAGCCGGTCTGCATTTGCCTGAAAACAGTTTCTATTTGTTGTGCCAGCTCCCTGGATGGCGCTACGATCATGGCCTGCGTGCCTGCAATGTCTTGTAAACTTTGTACAATGGGTAAAAGATAGGCAAGTGTTTTGCCGGAGCCTGTATCTGACAATAGCATAATATCATCGTGCCTGGAATATGCTTCCAGCGTTGCCTGCTGCATTTCGTTCAAGCCCTTTATTTTCAATGGTTGCAGGTAACTGCTGATATCTTTTCTGTTCATAGTATTCTGAGTGTAAATGATGCTGTTCATGCCTTTGATTCCGGGATCAGGCAATATAAATATAGTTATTTGTGATTAAATAACATGCAGTGCGGCAATTACTCTGAAAAAAGGTAGCTGTACTTTCTCAGGATCGGCAAGCCCATTAAAACATGCAACGATTGTAATACGCCATAAATAATAAAAACAACAGACATGCCTTTGATAGCCTGCGCCAGGACAGCAGTGCCTGGCATCTGGGCAAGCTGGTCTGAAGGAATGGATGCTTGCAGCATTGCGATGCTTTTAGCAATAGTTTCGGGGTCGGAGAGCGCTGTAATACCGCTCAGCAATAATTGTAAAGCAAAGAAAAGGGTGATGAAGCCGTTGATGCGTATCCATGCTTTGTCTGCTTCTTTTGCCGGTTGTTCCTTCCTGACATTGTACAGGAAAAATTTAGACGACTTAAAAGTATAAATAACCACACAAAACAGCAGGAACGCGATGATAATCATTTGCGGTGCGCTTAATGTCATCAGCAACGCAAAAAAAGCAAAAAACAGTATCAGGAATGAGCAGGGTATGAGTATATAAGTTAAGATGGTATATATTTTCGCGCGTTGCATAAATAGTATTATAGTTCTTGCATTAAAGTAATAAAAAGTTGCATGGCTTTCAGCTTGTCTCCGGTGATCTCATAGCTGATATCTTCCATGAAATATTTTTTCAGATCGTAGAGCGGGTAAGGGTTTTCAGCGATGACGGCATCAATATTTTCCAGGCCGGTTTTATTAGCTTCGTTAAAAAGCTTTGTAAAGTCTTCGGGCAATTTTTTATTGGCGATCCATGCAGCCATCATAAAGGGCAGCTTGGTAAACTTTGTCCATTCTTCAGCAAGGTCATAAATATAAGGCTGGCAGTTTGCAGATGCTTTTTGTTCAAACACCCTGTCGCCAATGATTACACCTGCTGTAGTACCGCTGATTTGCTGGATATAACCAGCAGTTGCATTTTCAAAAACCACCTCCTTTTTCCAGTGGTTTTTAAATAATACCCGGCAAAGGTTCACGGAAGAAAAACTCTGGTAATCAAGTAATACTTTTTCAATTTTATCCACGGGTACATCGCTGAATAAAGATACGGTTTCCACCTTGCCCACAGAGCCAATGCAATAGTCTGAAACTATCTGCCAATGGGGTATAAGGGGAATAAAAGCCACAGGTATCAGCCCCACATCGGCTTCGCCGCTGACCAGCATTTCGCCGATTTTCTTAGGGTAATCTTCTGTCAATATTATCTGAGATAAAAGTTCAGGCGATCTCTTAATTCCGTAAAGCAATGGCTTGGAATTCAAATAACTTACAGCTGCTACTCTTATCTTATCCAAAATAAATTAAATTTGCTCGAAAATAAACAATAATCAGCAATTAAAAGGATAAGTATTTTTCAATTGCATCATAATTTTTCTTTATGGAATTAAATACGTTGACCGCTATTTCACCCATTGACGGAAGGTACAGGAAACAGGTATCACAGTTGGATCTATATTTTTCAGAGTTTGCATTGATCAGGTACAGGGTGCAGGTAGAAGTTGCGTATTTCCTCTTCCTGGCAGATAAGAAGTTCTTCAACGTGAACAATAGCGTACGTTCCGGCTTAAATACAATTGTTGAAGAGTTTTCTCCCGAATATGCACAACGTGTTAAAGATATAGAAGCTGTTACCAACCACGATGTAAAGGCCGTAGAATATTTTCTGAAAGAAGAGCTGGATAAATTAAATGCAGGTGAAATAAAAGAATGGATACACTTTGGCCTTACTTCACAGGACATCAACAACACAGCCGTGCCGCTGAGCTGGAAAGATTGTATGGAGCTGGAATATTTGCCGGCAATCATTAACCTGCAGAATGCTTTGCATGAGAAAGCAAAAGAATGGAAAGGCATATCTATGCTTGCCAAAACCCACGGCCAGCCTGCATCTCCCACTATCCTCGGAAAAGAGTTCATGGTGTTTGTAGAGCGTATCGCTAACCAGGTAAATTTATTGTCGGTTATACCGAATGCGGCTAAGTTTGGCGGCGCTACCGGCAACTTTAACGCGCATGTAGTTGCTTTTCCGGCAAAAGACTGGGTGAAAATGGGCAATGAATTCGTGGAAGAACATTTAGGTCTGCAGCGCATGCAGTTTACCACACAGATTGAACATTACGATAATTTTGCTGCTTATTTTGACGCCATCAAACGTGTAAATAATATACTGATTGACCTCTGCAGGGATGTGTGGACTTACATTTCCATGGAATATTTTAAACAAAAAACAAAGCAGGGCGAGGTGGGTTCATCTGCTATGCCGCATAAAGTAAACCCGATAGATTTTGAGAATGCAGAGGGCAACCTGGGCATCGCAAACGCTCTGTTGGAGCATCTTTCAGCCAAACTGCCCATCAGCAGGCTACAGCGTGATCTTACCGATTCAACGGTGTTGAGAAATATCGGCGTGCCCGTAGCGCATACACTTATTGCAATACGTTCCATTGAAAAAGGACTTGGAAAATTGTTGCTGAACGAAGCAGCGATCCATGCTGACCTCGAGAACAACTGGGCCGTGGTAGCAGAAGCCGTGCAGACTGTTTTGCGCCGTGAGAAATATCCCAATCCTTACGAAGCTTTAAAGGATCTTACCAGGGGCAAGGCTGCCATCACCAAAAAAGATATCCACAGATTTATCGGCAAGCTTAAGATCCCGGATGAATTGAAAAATGAATTAAAATCAATCACGCCACAAAATTATACCGGTACCACGGCTAAGTATTAATGCACGCCCATACCTGTTTTGCTGCGTTTTCAGAAGCGTTACCGCCTGCTGAAAGCAAGTGTTTCAGTGCTTTGTAGTCGTTTTGAATCCGGGATTTGTACGCGTCATTGTGCAATAGGTTGTCCAGTTCGGCAATCAGGTTTCCAGGCTTCAGTTCCTTTTGTATCAGCTCCTTTATCACAGGCTTGTCCATGATAAGATTTACCAGAGAGATGTATTTTATTTTTATCAGTCTTTTTGCAATTGCATAGCTGATGCTGTTTCCTTTGTAGCATACCACTTGCGGTACCTCGAACAAAGCAGTTTCTAAAGTAGCCGTACCGCTTGTAACCAGCGCTGCATCACTGGTTGCCAATAATTCATAGGTATCTCTTGTGGTGGAAACATTGGTGTACTGTTCAAGGAAGCCTTTATAAAATGCATCATCCTGACCCGGCGCTTTGGATACTACAAAGCTGTAATGCGGGAAGGCTTTGGTCACTTCCAGCATGATGGGGAGCTTTACGGATATCTCCTGCGACCTGCTGCCCGGCAACAATGCTATCACGTGCTTTCCCGGACTTTCCAATGATCTTTTCTCTGCTGCAAAATCGTCTATTACCTTCACCAGCGGATGCCCGACATAGCTTACCGGCCAGCGCCACTTTTCTGCAAAATATTCTTTCTCAAAAGGTAGTATCACCAGCATTTTATCTATATCGCGCTTCATGGCTTTTGCACGGTTTTCCTTCCAGGCCCATACCTGCGGTGCAATGTAGTAAACCACTTTAATCCCCTGTTTCTTTGCCCATCTGGCAATACGCAGGTTAAATCCCGGGTAGTCTATCAGTACCAGTACGTCCGGTTTAAAAGCCAGTATATCTTTTTTGCAAAAAGCAATATTTGAAAGGATGGTCTTTAAATTCAGTATCACTTCTACAAAACCCATGAAAGCCAGATCCCTGTAATGCTTTACAAGCGTGGCTCCCGCATCCTGCATCTTGTTGCCTCCCCAGGCGCGTATGTGGGCCTGTGTATCTAATTTCCTGAGTTCTTTGATCAGGTTGCTGCCATGAAGATCACCGCTTGCTTCTCCTGAAATAATGTAGTAACGCATGGTTTGTTTTTAATTATAGTGGCGGTGTTTCCACAGGTTCTTCTTCAAAAAATATCCTTACTGTTTCATAAAGCTTATTGTGCCGTGCCTGTGCTACTGATATGTCGCGCAGGCCAAACAGATGAGCGATCTGTCCATTGGATATAGCTAATTCAAGGTTGCCGGCAGAGTTGAACCAGGCCAGCGCACTGCCGGTCTGAACATCGGCATAGTTAGGAGATATCTTTTTTACAATATCATTCCTTGAAAACAATATCTGGAATCTCCGCCCTTTGCCATACTCCTCAAATTCCTTGCGGGTGATGTTTACAACAGCATTGCCGTATTTATCAATGAATATGATCTGGCCTTCAATCCAGTTAGGCCCTATTGCAGGGCGCATGGGGTATATTTCTTCAATTTCCTCTACGGGTTTCCCTATTTGCCTGATGTACTTTCCTTTGCTCAGCTCATTGGCTATGCTTGCAGCCGTACTCGTTATGGCAATAGTGGTGCGCTCCTGTGCGTTGAGATTTACTTTTACTATGTTTTCAATACTTTGATTAAAAATCATGGTAAGGATGCCGTTGTCCGGCGCAATGATGTATTGTTGTTTATATTCTGTCAGCAGCAGGTGAGGAGTATTGTTTTTAAAGAGGTCTATCAATACAATGTGTATGGTGTTTTCGGGGTAATATTTAAAAGCATTGCGGCAAACGTACGATGTATGTGCGTAGTTGCCCGATGAAAGTTCATGCGAAATATCTGTTATGATCAGCTCTTTGTTTAGCGACAGCAATTGCCCTTTCATTGCACCTGCAACAAAATCATTTTCTTTAAAGTCCGTTGATAATGTAACGATTGGCATATGCAAAGCCGGTACTATTTAATTAATTCTCCCGAATCGTTGTAATAATATTTTCTCATCAGCTTATCTGCCCATACGGGAAATAATTTATTTACTAAGACTGCTTCTTTGCCTTCGCGTGTAAGCACGATGGTGCGCTTCTTTTGGCGGATGGCTTTTACAATATGCTGAGCTGTCTGCTGTGCAGTCATTAATTTGCCTTCATCCAAAAGCGATTCTGCTTCAGGTTCCGCTTTGCTGTTCAATGCCACATTGCGAATATTGGATGCAGTAAAACCGGGACATACCCACATTACATGCACGCCTTCATCCATCAGCTCCACACGTATACTTTCCAGCCAGCCATTAAGTGCATGCTTGGATGCTGAATAGCCGCTGCGCCCGGGCAGGCCGCGATAGCCTGCAATGGAAGAAATGCCTACGATAATCCCTTTCTGTTGTATCAGGTAGGGCAGGGCATATTTGGTACAGTAAACAGCTCCCCAGAAGTTGGTATCCATGAGCTTTTTGAGTGTTTCCAGTTCCGAATCTACAAACTCTGAGCGCATGGAGATACCTGCGTTGTTTATTAAAATGTCAATTGTGCCGAAGTTCTTGATCACTTTGTTGATGAACTGTGCGCAATCCGATTCAGAACTCACGTCTGCGGTATACACATTCAGCGGCTTGCCTGTATTTTGGGTTTGTAATTTATATAGTTTGTCGAAATTTCTGCTGCAAGTGGCTACTTTGGCGCCGGCAGAAAGAAAATACTCCACCAGGGCTTTGCCGATCCCGTTGGAACCGCCGGTAATCACAATTACTTTATTCTTAAAATCTATCATGGTTATAATTAAAGCAAATTTAAGCAATCCTTGCTGATTTTTATACGTAATGCGCAGATTGTATTTAAATCTGTTTGTTTATAAGCATCTCAGTGATATGGCAGAAAGCAATACGGTATTCCGCAAAACCGATTTATGAAGAACGCCTTATAAAAAAATGGAAAAATTATTTGGTAATAAAAAGAAAAATTCTATTTTTGCAATCCCAAAACGGAACAGTAGTTCCTGAAAGTGTGGAAGATTCCGTAGCTCAGTTGGTAGAGCAATACACTTTTAATGTATGGGTCTTGGGTTCGAGTCCCAACGGGATCACTTCTTGGGACAAGTCTAGAAATGACTTGTCCCATTTTTTTTGGCTTTAATTCCCTATCTATCAGGAAATAACCTTGATGATTTCCGTTCAATTCTTTTTGTTCGATGTTGGCAGCCGTCGAATACGATATTTTCAGGGAACATCGAACCAACTATCTTCCTTTTAAGTTCCGTTGAAAAAGAAGCAGGAATTTTGTATCATTAGATAATCTTTATATATTTAACTTGGCCGTCAGAGCAAACACATGAAATAACCATAGGCTATTGCATGTAAATACACATAAATAAAAATATACAATGAGACATTTAACCTTAGGGATTCACTATCCCAAAAAAGAGCATATCCAGGATATTTTAGATGTTGCTGAAAAAGTTAATACTGTAGCAAAAACCTGCGAGGGATATGTTGAAGCAGGCTCTTGGCTTGATGAAGAAAATAACAGGATTATTATGCTTTCTTTATGGGAAAATGCGGAGCTTGCCATGGAAGCTGCCAAGAAACTACGCCCGATAATCTCAGAAGCTCCTTTATCTGATTGGGAAAGAAAACCAAGTGACAATATGCTAAAGTTACAAAAGTTGGTTTAAACAGCATGCCTTATACTTATCTTGCAAATTAAAAATTAATTTGTGTGTGTGGTTACAAAATGTTTATACATTTATTGTTGGCATTTATTTTAGCAGGCTCAGAACTTTTTTTTCCAGTTAATTTTATGGGGCCTGTACAGTGAAGCTTAACCTGAGCATACATCTGTTTAAGGACCATGAAATACGAAATCCCCACTGGTGCTTGGATAGTGCATAAATTATAAATGAATAAGCCCGCAATGGCACAAAAGTTTTCAAAGTGAGGCATATGATTTAGCCGGCAAATGTAGATCTTGCTTATTTATTCTTAGCATTGTATAATATATACTTAGTGCTTACTTTCTATAACATCGAAGGGATCATCGATACTTTTCATCGGAGTAGTTATCCATTTTGGCCCATCTGCAGTCATATAGAAATGGTCTTCGTGTCTAATACCAAACTTCCCAGGAATGCAGATCATAGGTTCATTGCTTACTACCATTCCTTCGCGTAAAACCGTTGGATTTCCACGCACTAAATAGGGAAATTCATGTATATCCAATCCCGTACCATGTCCTACACGGTGTGGCAAACCGGGAAGTTCGTAATTCTTGCTAAACCCTGCTTGGTACAAAACTTTTCGGGCGGCATCATCTACAGATCCACAGGTTGCGCCAAGTTGGGCTGCATTGAAAACGGCCATTTGAGCAGCTTTTTCTATATTCCATATTTTTCTGTGCTCTTCGGATGGCGTTCCAAACACATAAGTCCGAGTAATATCTGAGCAATAACCTTCTAACCGGCATCCGGTATCAATCAGAACTATATCATTATCTTTTAACTTTTGTGGATTGATAACCCCATGAGGATATTGTGAATCATCACCAAATAGCACAATACAAAAATAAGCCCCTGATGAAATGCCTGCCTTTATATGTGCTTGATGTATAAAATCAATAACCTCCTTAGCTTCTATACCAGCATACAGAATGCGTGCTGCCGCCTTTTGAACAACTAACGTTATTTCATGTGCCTTCTGAATTATATCAATTTCATTTTTAGATTTTTGTACACGACAGCCAGATGTTATTCCTTGCGCATTATTAAAATTTAAGTGCGGATTTGCCTCAATAAGCCCATCAAGTAAAGAATAGGGAACTGATTCGTCTATAGCTATATTAGCGTCTTGGATGTTCTTAATATCTAAAATATTTCCAAATAATTCATAGGGATTTTCGTGTTCTTCCCAACAATTGATTTTCCCAAATACTTGCATGAATTTTCTAAAGGTACCTTCTTCAAATTTTGGTAGAATGTATTCGATGCTTTTATCATCGAAAAGCAAAGCGCCTACCATTCGCTCTGATGGGTTCCATTTTGTACCTGTAAAATAATATAGGTTAGTCCCGGCATTTAAGTATACAGCCTTACAGTTTTTCTCTTTCATTAAAACTGTTGCTTTTTCGATGCGAAGGTTAAATTCAGCAATGGAAATGGGTTGAACAGATCCGGTCATGTGCTGAATTTTGTCTAGTTCAATACTCGCGGTAGAACCGCCAATTCCAAATGTCATGATTGTATAATTTTAATTATTAAATGTTCGGGTGTTTTTGCATAAACTGAAACAATATTTTGGACGTTTAAATGTCTTTGCTATCATAAAACATGAAATAGCCATAAGCAAAGTTGCACATCAACCGTTGATGAATAAAGGCTATTCCATGTGACAAACAGAAAAAATTAAATATTAACACATGAAATAGCCATTAGCAAAGTTGCATACCAACTTCGAATGACTAAGGCTATTCCATGTAACCATTAAAAACAGCCGCAAATAGCAAATTCAATCGTAAAAGCCATCATACAACTTCAGTTCAATCCTGTTATTTGAAATTTAATTATTATAAAAGTTAATTGCAGGACTGTTTGTATTTTGTGTTTCCAATTCCAATATCCGGGTATTAAGTAGTAGCATTCTTAGGTAGCTTAATTTTTCTATCTGCGTGTTTCAGATTGTTATGTTTTTATCATTTATTAAAGTTTTTGTTTTTTTGTATATGCAAAGTAACAAGAATAATCAAGCTTTACATTCATGTTCCTAAATAATTGAATGTATTTCTCACTTACCCGCAGTCTCCAGGTACTGAAAAAAATTTGTTGCCTTTTGCATAAAAAATACCCCATTTAAGCTAATACCAATAATTCGAGATAAGCCTTTCATTTTGCATACTCCAATCTTTTATTTTGTTTATCAGTTTAGCATTGATGCCATGTTCGCTGCAATGTTTATCTACAATAATATCCGTCACGTAAACTGAATTCAATTGTTTAAAGCAATCATAAGGTGGAGATTCTTGGTGCAATTACAAGTCCGACACTATCTAATATAGATAGGAGCTATTTCTAAATGCCAAAAATCACCAACTGAACATATAATCGACTGAAGGTTGTGTAAGGAAGCACATACAGCTCTAAAAATCCTGACTTATTCTGTCAAGAACGAACTCCTTTCTTTGTGAAACAGGAATTTTTGGTATTTCAATAACATTATAACCATATTGTAAATAAGTTTCTTTCAATTTATAAAAACTGAATAATGCCTCTTCCCACGACTGTTTTCGCTCATCATCCGTTTGATAGATTTCTTTCCAAGGAGGCAGAATAAAGACATTTTTGTTGTAGTTACATGTATTGACTTCATACTGCACTTCATCAGATACAGGAGTATTTTCCATATTCATATAACATATAGTATCCAGGATACCACGGTCAAAGAATATAATCTCTGTGCCATTGTCTCTTTTTGTTTTATTAAACGTGTTTATAGAAGCTTTAAGCATTAATTGAGCATAAAGGGCTTTATTTCTCCAGGGCACGCCGTCACCGCCAATAGCCAATTGCTCTCTAATGATTTTTCGGGCTTCTTCTTCCCTCGTCACGAATCCTGTATTTGCCAGTTCGTTTATAAGCGTCGTTTTACCCGCACCGGGTCCACCGCTGATTATATAGAAATTGTTTTTAGTCATATTTTTGTATTTAATAGTTGTAAAGGACAATTGCCACCACCAAAGCCATTTGATGTCCATTAGTTTTATAGACATATGGCCGGTATTTATAAGAATTTTTTTATGCAGCGAGAAGAGGATTTGTCATGATTGTCCAAAAAATCATGGCTTGCTTGCCGTAAGTATTCTTTGGTACTGATGCACTTTTGTTGATTCCTGGTTCGGTCTTTGCCAAAAGTGGTAGACTGCTGAAAATTATTGGTAAGATACTAAATATTTTGGTGCAGAAGCAATAGCCTTAAGTGTCTTTAAAGTTGTTAATTTTGCAGGGTGTTAGGCATAAACTTCAGTGAGGTCGGGATTTCGTAAATGCCGGAGATATCAAAGGCGCCAAAGATGATTAAACCGCAATATACACAAATACAGCCTTCAGCATAACTTCAGTCAAAAGGTGCAAAATGAGCAGTATAATAAGTGCTTAAAAAAACTATTTACACAAGCACTATTTCGCAAACGTTCCTCTTGGTCACGTTGCGAATAGATGTTATCGGTCTCTTCGTCCATAATTGCCCCTACATAAGTTCTGCTATTTTTATACTATAAAAATTAGGTGTGGCACAATGTAAGCTATAAAGAAAAATTACATTGACGCGCTCTTCGCGATGTTCCGCAGCATGATAAAGACCAACTGGCTACACACTGGCTATTATGAAATGTGGATGAGCTATCCGGAGATTGTAAATCTCCATACGGCTTCGCGATTGCAAATCGCGAAGAGCGGATTACCAATTTGCTACACCTCTATTTAATAAAAGAATGCAACACGTTTTAATAGAGGCACATGCTTTCAAAAATAAATTTCTTTTTTTTACTGTATTGCAAATCCATCTTATCTGTAAGTTAGACATGCGCTGAGCTGACATATCGAATCGCGAGTTTCAATCAACGAATTATTTACCACAAATGTGTAATTGTTAATTACTCTTCAACGATGCTGTTTATAAAATTACATGGTTGACCGATATGGGTTAATATAAGCTCCTGCATTGCTCGTGTGCAGGCTATATACAACATACTTCTATCTATATCATTCTTGTAATTGGTATCATTGACGAATGGTACAATTACCACATCAAATTCAAGCCCTTTAGCCAGTTGCGCGGTCGTCACAACAATACCATCAGAAAATCTTGTGGTTTGTGCAGAAAAATATTGGGCTTTGACCTGTACATTCTCAAGCATGATTTTTATATCCTCCATTTCGTCTTCCGTTTTACATATGATGGCTAAAGAATGCAATACTTTATTTTTCAAAAATTTAAAAATCAAGGAGATGATACGATCTGTTTCAGATGCTTTGTCTTTTTCCTTATAAACAACAGGAGATGTTCCGTGTCTTTCAATTGGTATAATGTCTTCGTTGAAAGCGATGCGTTGCGTGAAATTGATAATTTCAAAAGTGGAGCGGTAACTTTTGTTCAATGTCATTAATTGTGCTTGGGGAAAAGATCTTTGAAGGCTATCCAAATTTATTTTACTCTGCGGATTTAGTGATTGGTTAATATCTCCAAGTAGCGTTATTTTACCGTTGAACAATTTTTTGATTACGGCAAATTGAACCGGGCTATAATCCTGCATTTCATCAACTATCAGATGTTTTACATGTCTGTATGTATTATAGCCGTCAAGGTTCATCTTCAGGTATGCCATGCCAAAGGCATCCAGATATTCTATATTCTTATTATTGCCGGGCTTGAATAAATCTTTTCTGCCAAGCCAAACAAAAAAATCTTTATAAAGTATTTTTATGTTTTTGCTTCCGGACATATTATTAATGGCTTTTTTGAGTTCCGTTTTATCTTTGGATGAGACTTCGTACCGGTGTTTGAAAAGCAGGTGTTGCGCCAAACGGTTTTCCATTTCTTTAATGCGCTTCAATAACGATAACCGGAATAGCGATTGATATTCTTTATCAACAATCTCTTTCGGGATAACAAACCTTCCTATTTTGATGTCTGCAGCCAAAAAGTAATTCGTATTTAGATAGGAAATGTATTCGTTCATTTTTCTGACGAAAGCTTCCGATGATTTGAAACTTACTCTTTCCGAAAAAGATGAGTTCGCTGCGTTTAATAACAATGAAACCTGCTCAAAGAGACTTTGTACAGCATATTGATGTTCCAAAAAATCATTAATTAATTCCATTATCGTTTTCTCCGGAATGTTTTCTTCTCCAAGTTCCGGAAGTACATTTGATATATAATCCGAAAAAACTTTATTAGGCGAAAGTATCAGAATATTAGATGATGATAGTGTATCCCTAAACCTGTACAGCATAAAAGCTACACGGTGCAGCGCTATCGATGTTTTTCCTGAACCTGCTACACCTTGTATGATGAGTATATTGGAATTTTCGTTCCTGATGATGGCATTTTGGTCTTTCTGAATGGTTGCGATAATGCTTTTCATTTTTTCATCAGCTTTTAAGCTAAGTTCTTTCTGCAACAGTTCATCATAAATATGTGCCGAAGTATCCAACATAAATTCCATTTCCCCATTTCTGATTTTATACTGGCGTTTTAGATGAATGCTTCCCGCTACTACACCCGATGGCGCTTCATAAAAGGCAGCACCTTTTTCAAAATCGTAAAACATACTGCTGATAGGGGCACGCCAATCGAATACCAGATTTTCCTTATTTTCTTCATCAATAAAATTGCAGATACCTATATAAACGGTCATTTCATTTTCTTTGGCATTAGGCTTGAAATCTATCCTTCCAAAGTATGGGCTTTGATATAGCCGGTTTAATTGTTTTAACAATACAACTGAAGCCTCACCGCTGTTTGCAGTGTATGCAAGCGATTGATGTAATATTGCTTTTTCATCTTTATTTTCCCGCAGATATTCTTTGTGTTCTGCCATATCATCCACGCTTTTTTGTACACGCTGCCGGATACTTCTTATTTTTTCGCATATAACCGATTTTACCTGCTGTAAATAGTTCTGTTCTTCCTTTTCTGTTTTTATTTTCATTTGAATACTTAATTTATATAAACGAGCGATCGATCATTTATTGATTAAAAAAATTTAAGGCTTCAGTCCTTGTAAAACTTGCTTTAGTGCAAATTCAAGCGTAGCTTCTGTGAGCTGAAATCTACGTGCTTTGGTTGTATTAGTCATTCCAAAGTTAATCAGCTGGTACAATGGTGCAAATGCCAAAGCCCAATATACTTCGAAAGGCATTTTCGCTAATTGTCCGTCTTTAACGGCTTTAGCTATAAACGCACCTAACAGCTTGCCATACTTTTTATTCAGTTTCTCGGTAACAAAGTTATAAATTTCTGTATACCTTACCTTTTCAACAAAAGCCACTTGTTCCGGATATAATTTGTAAAAATGATAACGGTTTTGCCATTGTAACCTAATGCCCTCGGAGAATTCCATGTCCGGCATTAGACCTTTCAGGCTTGATGACAAAATATTGCTACCAATGTCATTGCATAAGGTAGTGAGAATAGCTTCTTTATTCTTGAAATAAACATAGATTGTGCCAACGGACAGATTAGCTTCTTTCGCAAGTTTATTGATCCCGAAGCCCTCAAGCCCGTGTTTCACAATCATCTCAACGGCTTTCTTTTTAATAAGCTCTGCTTTGCTTTCATCTCTTTGCCTCATGTTGCAAATATAAAAAAACAATCGCTCATTTATATGTGTTATGCTTATTTTTTAAACTTGCTTTACCCAATGCAGTAATCCGGCTCACTTTTGATAGGTATCATTTAATTTTTCTATAGCTCGCATAGCGCCTGCTTTACTGGAATTGGCTTCAATTCCCTGTGCTACGTTATCGTTGCCTTGTTGATCGGGAAAAGACAATAATTGTGTATTTTATAAAAAAAACATTTTTTGGTTCTTTTTATAAAGAACTAAGTATATTTGCAACAGCAATGGAAAAGTACAGGCAATCCATAGAAAACACAGCGCTTGTCTGGGAGCAGATGGGTTTATCACCCGTATCTTCCAGGGTGCTGGCTTATATTATGTATGCCCCGCATTATTCGGCTACCTTTGAAGATCTCACAGATTACTTTAATGTAAGTAAAAGCGCTATCTCTAATGCCATCAAATACCTCACGCTTGTTCAGATGGTAGGTTCACGAACGAAAGGCGGACAACGTAAACGATATTTTGGAATGGAATTGACGCATTTATTTGAAAGCAGTGATATAGTGAAAAAATACAAACTCCTGAACACAATGACGCTTCAGGTATTAAAAGAACGCAAAGAGAACGACGAGCTGAAAACAGAACTAAAAAACCTCACGATATTTTTTGATATGCTGATCAAAGAATTCCCTTTGCTGGTGAAAAAATGGAAAGAAGAGATTCAATAACCTGTCAATTTTTTTTGTCGAATTTGTTCTTAAAATAAAGAACTAACAGAATGAAAAGAATATTTAAATGTATAGCAGTATTGCTGCTGTTAACTGCCAAATGGTTAAGTGTTGCCTCCCAGCCATTACCGCTTGACAGCTGCATCCGTTATACCCTGGAGCATAATAAAGCGCTGCTGGCCAGAACAAAGAACCGCACGATCGAAAGTTATAAACGTAAAACCACACAGCTGGCATTGTACCCGGATGTACAGTTCACATCCGGCGTGGATTATTACTGGAAAATACCTGTACAAATGTTTCCGGCAGAGATCATTGGAGGGCAGGCGGGCTCTTTTATTCCAATCAGGCTTGGACTGCCTTATACCGGAAATTATGGTATAACAGCCGACGCGAACCTGGTAGATGTTGAAAAATGGCAACGTGTTAAACTTGCACTGCTGCAGGAAAAGTTAGCCAATGCCAGTGTGCAAAGCTATGCCCGTGAATTGATCAAAAACGTAAAACTGTCGTATTACCAGGTGCTGCTTTTGCAAAGATCAGTGGCGCTGTCAGACAGCCTGTATCGCAATTATGTGCAGATCAACACGCTTATTCAACAAAAGTATGATGAAGGTATTGCCGATAAGATAACTGTAAACCAATCTGCCAATATTTTATCGGAGCGTCTTGACCGGTTAATAAAAGCAAAAACCCAATTGGAGGTAGCTTTCCTGAACTTAAAAGTATGGATGGGGTATCCATTTGATAAAGCGCTTTCCATCAGCGAAGAAAACACGCATATACCTGGTTACGCCCACTTTGAAGAAAACAGGCTGCCTGCGTTGGAGGTAGAGCAATTAAAGGTTGAAAATGCTTACCGGTTGATGAAAGCAGCCAGTAACAGCTGGTATCCGCGATTAAAACTACAGGCGGGTTATACAAAAACCGGCTATAGCGAACAGTTGGGGTTTGCACCGGGGTTTGACTGGTTCCCCAGCGGATACCTTGGCTTGAAACTACAGTTTCCACTCTCAGCTTTTTATCGTATGGGAGCGCAGGTGCAGGAGCATAAAGCTGCCTGGGAGCAATCTAAGATCCATTACCAGCTATACGTAGAACAGGCACAAAAGGATTTTTACGAACAGAAAGCGCTTGCAGCGCAATACGAGGCTATCCTGCATAATAATGAAAAAGCAATTGAAAGAGCCAGGGAAAGCGAGCGGCTTACGCTGCAAAAACTACAGGATAATATTATTGACATGACACAGATTAAACAGGCAAGCGATGACCTGTACCGCTTACAGGAATTATACAACAACAACCGGCTCAATTATATTTCAGCAGCCATCCAAATGGAATACCTGCAACATAAAAATTCAAGCAATGAACAGTAAATATGTGATCATAATGCTTTCAGTCCTAGTTTTCTCCTGCCAACAAAGAAATGAAGGCTATACGGTAAAAGAACAACTCATCAATGAGGGTGTATATGCTTCCGGGCAAGTAGAGCCGGGAGAGTTTTACGAAGTAAAAGCTGTTGAACAAGACAGGATCTTACACATGTATGTGCAGCAGGGCGAGCAGGTACACAAAGGACAATTGCTGGCTGTTCTGGGCACTCCTTCCGATGAAGCAGAACTGGCATCCATCAATAAAGCCATTGCCCTCGCAAAGCAGAACACCGGAAGCCAGTCGGCGCAGCTAAAAGGAATGGCGGTACGGATAAATGCAGCTAAAGAAAAATACGATGCCGATGCCACCAACGCAGAGCGGTACGCACGGCTGGCAAAAACCGGTGCAGTATCCCGGAAAGACGCCGAACAATACCGGTTATCGGCAGAAGGTTCCCTTTACGAATATCAAAACCTGCAGCAACAATACAAGGCTTTAAAAAACGAATTAGAAACTTCATTGCTGGGATCGGAGCAGCAAAAAAGCCGTGTGCTGCAAAGCCTGCAGCGCAAGCGGCTGCTAAGTCCCGCCAACGGCTTTGTCCTGAACCGCAATTTTAAGGAAGGAGAAATGCTGCAGGGTGGCGACGTATTGTACTCTATCGGCAATAACAGCCATTATATACTGAGGTTGTGGGTAGATGAACGTGATATCAGTAAAATAACACCCGGCCAGGATGTGGTATTTGAAACGGATGCCAGCCAGGGACAGCAGTTCCATGCTGAAGTGGTTTCTGTGAATCCTGTCATTCAAAACCAGACCAGGAGTTTTGAAGTCAAAGCAAAGGTTACCGAAGCAGGTACATTTTACCCGAAATCTTCCGTAGAAGCCAATATTGTTATACGCGCGCAAATCAGCGGGCTGGCTGTTCCTGCCGGATACCTGGTAGGTAAAGACAGTGTGAATCTACGCAAAAACGGCAAAACAATAAAGACCAGGATCCTAAGAGGCGTGCAGAATGATGACTGGATCGAAATAAAAGGCGGGCTGAAAGCCGGCGATATCATTGAAAAAGAAAAGTGATTATGCAATAGCCATAAGCATGCTGCATACAAACCGCAATGATTATTGACTTATTCCATAGCACAATTAAAAAACAGCCCGCAAAGCGGGCAATAAAAAAATATACACATGCAATTCCTGAAAGATAAAAGATTGGCTGCTTCTGTTGGGTGGACTTACCTCAAAGCAAGAAAGAGCCAAACGATAGTGGCTGTTGCCAGCATCGCATTCGGGATAATGATGTATGTATCCATGGTTGGCTTTATGACCGGGCTGAACGATTTTACCGGTAACCTGATCTTTAATACTTCCCCCCATGTACGCTTCTACAATACAACGGAGATTGCAACAACGAGTATTCTCGATAAGGCAAACGACAACATCAATATCATCTCGCATGCCAAGCCTAAATCTTCGCTGCTTAACCTGAAAGATGCCTCTGTAGCCATACGTCAGATGCAGGCTGATCCTGCTGTGCGTGTTGTATCTGGTGTGGTATCATTTCAATCCTTTTTTCATGTGGGCAAGAGCACTATCACCGCTACTATTAACGGCATTGATCCTGAAGCAGAAGATAAAATGTTTCACCTGAAAGAAAAAACCCTGACAGGCAATTATGACCAGATAAGCGCACCGGCTGATAATATTGTGCTCGGTCATTTCCTTGCACGTAAGCTGAATGTACAGGCTGGCGATAATGTAACAGTTACGACCAATGAAGGGCATAGCTTTAACCTGAAAGTTGCAGGCTTGATCAAAACAGGGCTAATGGCTATTGATGAGCAGCAAGCCTATATGAATATTGCCACTGCACAAAAAATGATGGGCGTGCCTTCTTCCTATATTACCGAGATAAAACTCAGCCTCCAAGAAAAGGAAGCAGCGCCGGTTGTAAAAGCAAAATACAGCAACCTGTTCACCTATCACGGTTCTGATTACCTGGAAGATAATGCGGTTCTTTTACAAGGCGAGGGGATGCGAAACATTATGTCTTATGCCATTTCTATAACCCTGCTGCTGGTAGCAGGCTTTGGGATCTATAATATTCTTACAATGATGATCTACGACAAAATGAAAGAGATTGCCATACTGAAGGCAACGGGCTTCTCAAATAAAGATGTAAAATGGATATTCCTTACCCTGGCGCTCACCATCGGCATCGTTGGTGCGATTGCCGGGTTGATATTTGGTTTCCTGATGGCTTTTGGCATTTCAAAAGTGCCTTATAAAGCAGATATGGTAGTGTCTATGGATCACCTGCCCGTTAGCTTTTCGCCGTCTTATTATATCACCGGTTTTCTTTTCGGTATCATCACCGCTGCACTTGCCAGTTATTTCCCATCGCGGAAAGCATCGAAGGTGGACCCCATTACCATTTTAAGAGGATAATCAATATGAATTTATTAGAAGTCAATAAAGTTTCCAAATGGTTTCGCGATCCTGTAGCATTGCAGGTGCTGAAAGAAATCAGCTTTACCATAAATAAAGGGGAGTTTGTGTGCCTGACCGGCAAGTCAGGATCAGGCAAATCAACTTTATTATATGTTCTTTCCTCGATGGATACCGATTTTACGGGAAGCGTAAAGATAAATGGCGAGGAACTGCATGGAAAAACAAATCAAAGGCTGGCTGCATTTCGCAATAACCACATTGGGTTTGTATTCCAGTTTCATTACCTGCTGCAGGATTTCACCTGCCTGAAAAATGTAATGCTGCCGGGACTAAAAAGGAAAAAATACGCAGCGGCGGAAGTAGAACAGCGTGCCTATGAGCTGCTGAAACTGCTCGGCGTGGAAGACCAGGCAAATAAAAGAGCTGCCCTGCTGAGCGGCGGTCAGCAGCAGCGAGTGGCTATCGCCCGTGCGCTAATCAACGAACCTGCTATCATCATGGGCGACGAGCCTACGGGCAACCTGGATTCGCAGAATACGGATATTGTCCTGGACCTGTTCAAAAAGATAGCAGCCGAAAACGGCCAGACTTTGCTTGTAGTAACGCATGATGATGATTTTGCCAACCGCGCCGACAGGATCATACACATTGAAGATGGTAAAATTGTAAGCTGATTTGCTCATTGAATGTTACCGGCAGCTTCGAGAACGGGTAAAAGCAATTCGGTTTATACCATGCAGGTGCTAAGGCGGCGGCCCTTTCTTTTAAAAATTATTCGTTCCAGATCTTCCAGTTTTCTTCTGCCTGGATGGTAAGCATCGGGTAGCCGTTTTGAATAGCTGCTCCTTTGGCCTTGCCCTGAGAGAGGAACCTGGTGAGGGGCGGATTGTACACCAGGTCAAATAAGTAATGGTCTGTAGTTAAATATTCATAGGGAATATCAGGCGCTGTATCAGTTTCGGGGTACGTTCCCAAGGGAGTAGCGTTGATAATAACGGTGTACATTTTTAGAATGTCTTTGTCTAATTCTTTGTAGGTAAAGTTGTCAGCTTCTTTAACCCGCGACACTTTTTTAAAAGCAATATTCAGTTTATTCAATACAAACATTACTGCAGCGGCTGCACCCCCGGAGCCGCCCAAGATCAGCGCTTTGGTGTGCTGCGGTTTAAGATGCGGCGTAAAAGAATGTTCAAAACCTGCCACATCTGTATTGTGGCCATACAGTTTGCCTTCTCTGATCTTTACACAATTGCATGCCTGCATCTGTTTTACTGCTTCTGTAGCAAAATGCAGGTAAGGAAGTATATTTTTTTTATGAGGAATGGTAATGCAAAACCCCTGCAATTCCCTGTCTTCAAGCATTGTTTTTACTTCATCGATGTGTTCTATCTGGTAATTGTTGAAAACACAATCCTGCAGGCCTTCGTCAATAAATTTCTGCTGAAAATATTTTTGAGAGAAAGAATGGGTCAGCGGGAAACCTACCAGGCCGTATTTCTTCATTATTTATTTATTTATCAAGGTACATATGAAAGGTATCGCCACGCAATCCTACACGCATAGATTCCAGCGCAATAATTTCTGAAGGGGCAATGTTTCCAAGGTTTACATTGCAATCCAGTAATTGTAAGAAGTAGAGTTGCTGGTTTTTCTGCGGAGCTTCCCAGATAATTTTTTCTTTAGGTATTTTAGTAAGTATCTCATTGACCAGGCCCTGCCTTACTTCACCGCTATCCCTGTACAGGCCTACGTTTCCGGCTTCTCTTGCCTCAGCTATCACGTAAGAAGCGCCTGCATCCAGTTCGCTTTGCATCAGCTCGATCCATTTGTAGGGAGGCATAATGTTGGCTGCATCTTTACTGCCCACTTCACTGAAAACTTTGCCGTATTTAGTAAGTTTTTCTATGTAGCCGCATTTCTCTGCATGGGGAATAACAATAGACCCGTCGCTCACTTCAACATGATCGATACCGTAATCTTTACACACCGCTATGTAATCATCAAACTGGTTGCGTATCAGGAATGCTTCAAACAAAGTGCCCCCAAAATATACAGGCATGCCGTAAGACTTATAAACTTCTATTTTTTCCCTTAGGTTGGGTGTAACTACAGAAGTGCCGAAACCTAATTTTACAACATCTACATACGGGCCGCAGATATTTAAAAAATTTTTTACTTCCTGTATGCTAAGGCCTTTGTCCATGACCATTGTGAGGCCGTATTCCCTGGGTTGTTCTGTTCTTTGAGGGATGTGCGAGAGATTGAAATTCATTACATTTTCTTTATTGTGCAAATGTAATAATGTTCACGTAAAAGATAAAAAAGTCTGGAAAATATCCGCTGCGGCATAGATCAATTTCTTTTCCTTGTATTTTTCTTGCTTACAGGATAGCGTGAAAGCAGTTCTATAATAGCGCTGTTCTGCAACAGCAGAGGATTGATGTCTACTATCTTTTTAAAAGCTTTAGGATCCTTGCTCAGCGCCATTTCCAGGCAGCAGGCTGCTTCTTTTTGTTTGCCCATAGCAAACAAGGCAAAAGCTTTGTAATACAGGAACAGGTGCTTGCCGTCAGTAAACTCAAACGCATTCTCAGACTGCACGATAGCTTCTTCCAGGTTGTTGGAAAAGTACAGGCTTCTGATCAGCGCTTCCCAGGCGCCAGCATTTTTAGGGCGGCTTTTTACAACTATGCCAAAGTGATGTATAGCATCAATGTAAGCGCCCAGCTGGAATTTGCATTCACCCATGGCCAGGTGCATTTCAGGAAAGATCTTTTTGGCGCCAATAGCATTCTCCATTGCTTTTTCAGCTTTGTGCCATTGCCGTTCATTCATATAGGTAAGCGCAATTTTATAGGAAAGCTTGGTGTCGTCAGGGTTCAGGTTCAGCGCTTCCACGTAGTGCATCCTGGCTTTGTCATAGTTCTCAAGTTTATGATAGCAATAGCCGATGGCTTCATGTATCACATCTTCAGAGCGGGAGAGTTCAAGCAATTTCTCTAAAACCTCTATAGCTTGCTTGTATTTGCGCAGGCGCATGTATGCATCGCCAAGGTTGCGGTATGCATAGTCAAACTTATCGTTGATGGCTATGGCATACAGGTATTTGTCAATTGCTTTTTCATACAGCTTCAGCCCCTGGTATGCTGCTGCCAGGTTAAACCATGCAATTTCATTGTATGGATATTGATCAATGATCTGTTCGTGTATGCGGATACTTTCTTCATTGCGCCCCAGGAATTCTGTCCAGAAGCAGATCTTGTATAAAGCTTCCTGGTTTTGCGGGTCAAGCTTCAATACCAGTTTCAGCGAATCGAAAACTTTATCAAACTCATCATAATCGTCGTACAGATCGGTGAGCTCCAGTAAAAGATCAATTGCCTCTTCACCTTCAAACATAGAGACAGCTTCATTAAAAGCAGCATTGGCTTTTTCAAAATCGCGCAATGCCAGGTAGGCATCAATTTTCAGGATGTATAAATTAATGTCGTTCCTGTTGTAGATCTCAGATAGCTCCAGTGTACGCAACGCTTTCAGGTATTTCTTTTCGGCTATTTCAAAGTCAGCTTTTTTTATAAGCAAGGCAGATGAAAAAGGAAAATAAGAAAGCCCGATGCCAATGGCTTCAACAGCATTGTCAACATTTTCATTATCGTCAAAATATTCTATTAAGTTCAGGTAATCTTCTTCTTCCAGATATTGCAAAGGCTCACCGTTCCGTATTTTTTCATAGCGTACAAGCAGCTCATCCATTGACGGGAAATAATTATCTTCAAAATCGAAATTATCCATCATACCACACCTCCTTTATTTTACATGCGGAAGATACAACTTAAAAATTAATCACCAAATCTCATGTAAAAAGTTCAGAAAAAAATAAAATTTTACAATATTTTACATTCGTTCTGCACCGAGAACCACAGTGTTTTAGTGTCCAAAAAGATTATTTTAAGCGAGCGCGTACATTTTGCCTGGCAGTGCTTTTATAATGTTTTGCAGTTCCAGCTGCAGCATGGTAGCGGCAAGCTTACTGGCGCTGAAACCCGAAGTAATGGCTATCTCGTCTATATGCGTCTGTTCTTTCTGTTTCAGGATGGATACGATCTTTTTCTCATCCTCCGACAGGTCGTAAAACAATTGCATCTGCTTTTTCGGCGTTTTACTTTGTTCATTCCAGCCCATCATAAACAAGAAGTCTTTGATTGAATGAAACAAAAAAGCTTTGTTGTTTTGTATGAGGTAATTGCAGCCCTCGCTTTTTTCATCACCCAGCCTGCCCGGTATGGCAAACACATCGCGGTTGTAGTTGTTGGCTATTTCGGCTGTGATCATGCTGCCGCCTTTTATAGCGGTTTCTACAACGATAGTGGCATCTGACATACCGGCAACTATACGGTTTCTTTTGGGGAAATTGTGTTTATCCGGCTTGGTATCGTGCAAAAGTTCAGTAAGCACGCCGCCATGTGTAATCATCTCTGCGGCGGTGGCTTTGTGGTTTGGCGGATAAATTGTTTTTAATCCATTGCCCATAACGCCCACTGTCGGCAGGCCGTTTTTCAAAGCCTCTTTGTGCGCAATGATGTCTATGCCTATGGCCAGCCCGCTCACTACCAGTATGTTCCGGCCTGCCAGTTCTTCAATAATTTTTTCGGTGGTTTCTTTCCCGTACGCAGTGTATGACCGCGTGCCTACTATACTGATCACCTTACTGTGGTTAAGGTCTGCATTGCCTTTGTAATACAGCATGGTGGGCGGATCATAACATTCGCGCAATCTTTGCGGGTAATTTTTATCTCCTATGAACAGTGGCTGTATCTTATATTTTTCAATAAAAGCGATCTCTTTGTCAACGGTTGTATAATCATCAAATTTTTTGATGGCATTGTAGTGTGTGGCGCCGAAGTTTTCTAAAGAAAGTATATCCTGTTTAGATGCAGCAAATACATTTTCAGCGCTGCCAAAATGTTCCACAAGGGCTTTTGCCCGCACCGATCCGATGTTAGGAGTAATGCTCAATGCTATCTGCGATATTAAATCCTGGCTCATACAGTAAAATTATATAAATATAATAAAACTGGTGAGATGCGCTACCTTATATCTTTTTAAAATACCCGTGCGAGGCTTGATTGGCATACAAAGAAATAACGCTCTCGGGTTTATCTGCAAAAAAATCATCACAGGCCAGTTTTACACCGGGATTGCAATCAATGCCGGGATCGTACAAATGCGCATCGTGGTAGTCCATTAGCATGCATATCCCTCCTTTGCTTAATCGGTTATATATATGTCTCAGGCAAAATAGCATGATTTGTTTATGCTCGTTCTTATCTCCTCCAAACCCACAATCAATATGAGCAAAGGCTATTTTTTCCGGCAGCTGATGCGGTATTGTTTTATTAAAATTGCCTTTATGGATAACAGGCAGCTCTAAATTGTTTTTCATAAAATTATCAATTAATTCCTGTTCTATATTTTTTTTATGGCCAAACTTTATTTCGAAGCTATCGTACAGGTGTAATGTTTTGGCAGATTTATGCATATTGCAGGTTTTCTTGAAAAAGATGCCGCATTGCCCTGTAAAGCTTCCAAGTTCTACTATTTCGCCTTCTATATTATTTTCTATTACACTTACTAATAAATGGTAGAAATTAATCCGATGTTCAATCGTACTCATTTCTACCATGGGATTCAATACGGGCGTTAACTGATGCCAGAAGCCCAGCCTGCGCAGCAGCTTGTTAATATAAGTGACTTGTTTTTTATGCCTGCTTTCTACAACATTATTCTGCATGACAAAGAAATTATGAAGAGGCGTGTGCATAGCTTCAGTTATTTATTGCCGGCTAAAGGTATATAGTTCTCTCCTGTACTACGGAAAGGGCTTGTCACTAATATTTGCGATAAGGAGCAGTTTTATTAAAATCTACTTTCGCATTGTCAACGGAAGAAGTTGCAGATCGCTGCCCGATTCGTTGATGCAACAATAAATAGTGAAATCATTATGGAAATGTACTGTGTTAATAGTTTTCTATACCAGTTTTCTCAAACTGTAAATATCTTCAAAGATAGCAAAGCTATAACTTTTAAGGACAAAAGTTATTCTTACGCAGAACTGGATGCAAAAGCAAATAGTATAAGCCATTCCCTGATTACCAAAAATATTAAAAAAGGCGATATTGTTGCGGTATACCTCGATCGCGGGCCTGAATTGATCTTTTCAATTATAGGGATATTGAAATGCGGTGCAGCCTATCTTCCCATTGACCCTTTTTACCCGGAAGAAAGGATTCAACTGATGCTGAAAGATGCTTCTGCAAAATTCCTGCTCACTTCCAAAGAACTGGAAGTGGCTTGTGCGTGCGGAGAGAAAATTTTAATAGAAGAAATATTACAGGAAAAATCTGAAATCGCCGGGAACCCGCATGTATCCATCGGTTCGGAAGACCTTGCATACGTAATTTATACATCAGGGTCCACGGGTATTCCAAAAGGTGTAATGGTAACCCATGGTAATATAGTACATTTCTTAAAAGGCATGCAAAGGGTTTTTCGCATCAATGCCTCGGATAAATTCTTATCAGTTTCAAGCATATCGTTTGATGCTTCCTGCTTTGATATTTTTCTTTCTTTATCGCGCGGAGCAGCGTTGATATTAACGGACAACGACACGGCAAAAGACGGAAAGCAGTTATTGCAAACTTTCGTTGAGAATAACGCTACCATTATGTTGGCAACGCCTGTTACTTACCAGCTAATGTTGCACGCAGGCTGGAAAGATAAGCTGCCAGCAACTATTATTTCTGCAGGTGAAGTATTGCCACAGAAGCTGGCCGCGGAGCTTTTACAAAGGTGTTCAGCTTTATACAATGTGTACGGCCCAACAGAGACCACAGTGATCTGTATTCTTACGCAGATCTTTTCAGCGGATGATATTACGATCGGCAAACCTGCCATTGACACACCGGTTTATATATTAAACGATAAAAAAGAAAAGCTTGAAGCAGGAGAAGTTGGGGAAATATACATTGGCGGCAAAGGTGTTTCAAAAGGTTATCTCCACAATGAGTCATTAACAGCCGAGAGATTCCTGCAAGATCCGTTTGCTAATGACAAAGATGCAAAAATGTATAAAAGCGGCGATCTGGGCAGATGGAGGAAAGATGGAAAAATTGATTATGCCGGGAGGATGGACAACCAGGTAAAGCTGCGCGGCTACAGGATTGAGTTAGGAGAGATAGAATATAGATTAATGCAAGATCAATACATCAGGCATGCGGTGGTTTTGACGGATGAAGCGGATGCGGACAATAAAAGGCTGGTTGCTTATGTTGTATTAAAAGATCAGGGCGACCGCGATAAACTTGAAACTATTAAAGCCGGTTTGAAAAAATCGCTGCCGGAATTCATGGTGCCTGATCAGTTTATTTTCATGACTATTTTCCCAATCAATCCAAACGGAAAAGTTGACAGGAAGAAACTATTATCGCTTTCAGCCAAACACAATATACGTAAGGATCTGTTTAAAAGGCCTGAGACTGAAATACAAAAAAATATTGCTTCTGCCTGGTCAGCAGTTTTAAAAACTGCGACTGTAGGTATAGATGATAACTTTTTCGAAAATGGCGGTAATTCTTTACTGGCCCAAAGGCTTGCCTCTTCTCTTCAGCAAGAATATTCATATGACCTCCCGGTCACAATAGTATATCAGTATCCTACGGTCTCTCAATTATCCGGTTACCTGCATGGAGAAAAAGGCAAACTCGCTAATTGTATGGCAAACAAAGAACCCGGTAAGAATAAAGACATAGCGGTTATAGGAATGGAATGCAATTTCCCCGGGGCCGGCTCTATCAGCGAGTTTTGGCATGTTTTAAAAAGCGGGAAAGAAACGGTTTCTTTTTTTGATAGTGACGAAATTGACAGCTCAGTTGATGAAAGCATAAAAAATGATCCGGCTTATATAAAAGCGCGCGGTATTCTCAAAGATGTTGATCAATTCGATGCTGATTTCTTTAATATAAATCCTAAGCTCGCTGAGCTGATGGATCCTCAGCAAAGAATATTCTTGGAAGTTTGTCGAAATTTGTTGGAGAAAACCGGGTATTTACAGCCGGCTAAAGAGGAGGTAACAGGTGTATTCGCCGGATGCGGCACCAATACTTATTTCCACAACAATGTGATTCATCACAAAGATAAAATTAACAAGGTAGGATACTTTAATGCGGCCTCTGTTTCAGATAAAGATTACATCGGTATGCGTATCTCGTATCACCTGAACCTCACCGGCCCTTCTGTGAATGTAAACTCTGCTTGCTCAACTTCCCTGCTTGCTATTGCACAGGCTGTAGAAAGCCTGAGAGCAGGACAATGCACGATCGCTATTGCAGGAGGAGTATCCATTCATGTGCCCGTACAGGTAGGCCATGTTTACGAAGACGGTTCTATATTCAGCGCTGACGGCCACTCCAGGCCGTTTGATAAGAACGCGGCCGGTACTGTTTTCAGCGATGGCGCAGGCGCTGTTCTGCTGAAACCATTGGCAGACGCTGAACGCGACGGGGATACAATTTACGCGGTTATTAAAGGGGTGGGTATCTGTAATGATGGTGGTAATAAGGGCAGCTTTATGGCGCCAAATGCAGAAGGGCAGGCGGCTGCTATTAAGATGGCTATGGAAAACGCACAGGTACATCCCTCGCAAATCAGCTATATTGAAACACATGGAACAGCTACGCCGATTGGCGATCCTATTGAGTTTGAAGGAATGAAGATGGCTTTTGGAGAACAACGCAAAACACAATACTGCGCTATCGGCTCTTTAAAAAGTAATGTAGGGCACCTTACTCATGCAGCAGGTGTAGCAGGTTTTATTAAAACAGCATTGGCTTTACATCATAAAAAAATTCCTGCTTCTATAAACTATTCAGCGCCTAACCCGGTAATTGATTTTTCGAAAAGTCCTTTTGTTGTTAATCATCAGCTCACTGAATGGAACTGTGATGGAGCCAGGATTGCAGGCGTAAGCTCCTTTGGCGTCGGCGGCACGAATGTGCATGTGATTCTGAAGGACTATAATAATACTGTCATCAAAAGTACAACGCTTAACCAACCGGCGATCATTAAATTTTCCGCTGCCAATGCAGACAGCCTACAACTGTATTTTGAAAAATTATTGCAATATGCTAAAGAGCATGTGCATGAGAAGATAGAAGATGTGGCATATACATTAAACATTGCACGCGATGATTTTCCTGTACGTTCCTATTTAGTTGCATCTGACATGAAAGATCTGGTAGTGCAACTGAGCCATAAAGAAAAATTGGTTTCACGCATTCACAAAATACACAGTAAAGACAGCAAGATCGTATTTATGTTCCCCGGTCAGGGCAGCCAGTACCTGAATATGGGCAAAGCATTGTATCATCAGCTGCCTGTTTTCAGAAATGCTGTTGATGAATGTGCCTACATTTTATTGGAAGAAACAGGTGAGGACATCAGAGACGTTATTTTTTCTCAAGAAGAAACGCAAGAGCAAAAAGAAAAACTCAAAAATACCAAGTATGCGCAAGCGGCTATTTTTACCATTTCCTACGCGCTTGCCCGGCAGTTTGTAAGTTGGGAGATAGAACCGAAAGCGCTGGTTGGCCATAGTGTCGGTGAATTTGTAGCTGCACATCTGGCCGGTGTTTTTTCTTTAAAAGATGTGTTGAAGATCATCTCCTGCCGCGGAAAAATAATCAGTGCACTCCCTGCAGGATTGATGTTGTCAGTAAGGGCGTCAGCAGAAAGTGTAAAAGATTTTTTGCCTGAACAGCTTTCCGTTGCTGCTGTCAACGCACCGCAATTATGTGTTCTTTCGGGCGATGCTGACCAGGTAAAATCTTTTGCAGAACAGCTAAGCCAAAGAAATATTGCCCATAATATTTTGCATACAAGTCATGCATTTCACTCCACTATGATGGCTCCAGCTGTGGATCCTCTTTTTGAGGTTGTACGCAGCATTACATTGTCCAAGCCTTACATACCGGTAGTTTCAACGGTTACAGGTACATGGCTAAAAGACGAAGAAGCTATGGATCCTGTGTATTGGGCAGCGCATGTGAGAAGCTGTGTAAACTTTTCAAAAGCTATACAAACACTTGAGGCAGAATGGCAACCGGTATATCTTGAACTTGGCCCGGGAACAACCGCAGCAACCTTGGCAAAGCAGCATGATCGGGATATTCGTGCAAGAGCGTTCAGCGCTCTGGATATGAACGATAATGCTGAAAATGAAATTGTAAGTGTTCAGTCAGCACTTGGTGAATTATGGTCTTCAGGTGTACATATCAACTGGCGGGCAGTATACCAACATACAAACTATAACCTGCTTCATGATGTGCCCACTTATGCTTTTAATAAAAAAAGACATTGGGTAGATCCGCCGAAGACTATATGCAACCAGGCTTCCAGGTCACCTGAAGGATTTAAGCAAATTTCTAAAAACAAACAAGTACCTCATGTAATCACTATGGAAAGGAAAGATATACTGATTGAAAAGATCAAAGAAATTTTCGAATCGGCGTCAGGAATAGATATTACTGATAACGATGTGCACAGTAGTTTTATGCAATTGGGGCTCGACTCCTTGTTGCTCACGCAAATTGCATCCTCCGTTAAGAAAGAGTTTCAACTGCCGGTAACTTTCCGCCAGCTTAATGAAAGCTACGACAGCATTGAAAAGCTCGCCGTTTATCTTGATGAAAATCTTTCGCCGTCAGCTTATCAGCAGGAAGTAAAAATAAATAGTGATAACGAGGGATCTATATCGCATCAAGCTCGTACGGAAAATACAGGCCCTTTAGAACTGATACAACAACAATTGCAGCAGCTCGCTCAACAGGTCTCATTATTAAGTGAGAAAAGCGCTCCCCAACCTCAGCCGGGTGAAACATCAATATCACCGGTTACTCAAGCAGAGCCGGCCGTGTATATTTCTCCTGAAGAGATAACTGAGCTGAAAAAACCTTTTGGTGCAACAGCGCGCATTGAAAAAACAATAACCGGTATTACCGCCCAGCAAAAAGAATATCTCACAAATTTTATTGAGCAATACAATAAAAAAACTGCCGGAAGTAAGGAATACACACAGTACTACAGAAGCTGTATGGCTGATCCGCGCGTGGTTTCAGGATTTAAGCCACTTACAAAAGAAATGATTTATTCAATTGTTATAAAAAAATCAGCCGGCGCATATTTATGGGATGTTGATGGTAATCAATACATTGATGCATTGAATGGCTTTGGCTCTAATTTTTTGGGTTACCAGTCACCCGTTTTAAAAAAAGCCCTGCTTTCCCAGGTAGAGAACGGTTATGAGATTGGCCCGCAACATGCTTTGGCCGGCAGTGTCTGCAAACTTGTTTGCGAGCTTACAGGCTTTAACAGAGCGGCTTTGTGCAATACGGGCTCAGAAGCGGTGTTGGGCGCTATGCGCATCGCACGAAGTATTACAAATAAAGCATTAATAGTTGCTTTTACCGGTTCTTATCATGGTATTAATGATGAAGTGCTGGTAAGAGGAACAAAGAAATTACAAACATTTGCGGCCGCGTCCGGCATATTGAACAGCAATGTGCAGAATATGCTGATACTTGATTACGGTACCGCAGCATCATTACAGATCATCAGGGAAAGAATCCATGAAATAGCCGGTGTTTTAGTGGAGCCGGTACAAAGCAGGCGTCCTGAATTTGTTCCGCTTGAATTTTTGAGGGCATTGCGAGCGTTGACACAAGCGAATGAAGTACCGCTGATTTTTGATGAGGTCATCACCGGCTTCAGGGCACACAATGGCGGCTTCCAGGCTATGTTTGGTATCCGGGCAGATATTGCTGTTTATGGAAAAGTGGTAGGCGGTGGTTTGCCTGTCGGCGTTATAGCCGGAGATAAAAAATACTTGGACGCATTGGATGGCGGTTACTGGCAGTACGAAGACGGTTCTGTTCCTGAAGTAGGCGTCACTTATTTTGCCGGCACATTTGTTCGCCATCCGCTGGCGCTTTCTACTGCGCTTGCTTCATTAAATTATTTAAAACAAACGGGTGGCAAATTGCAGGAAAGCCTTAATGTGAAAACCTCCGAATTGTCTATCAGGCTAAATACGATCTGTAAAAAATATGGAGTTCCTGTCTACGTTGTTCACTTCTCTTCTTTATGGAAAATTAAGTTCAGGGAAGAATATCCTTACAGTGAACTGTTGTTCTCTTCAATGCGGTTTAGAAATATTCATATCTGGGATGGCTTTCCCTGTTTCCTTACAACTGCACATACCGCACAGGATATAGATAAGATAATAACGGCATTTGAAGAAAGTATAAAAGAATTGTGCCATGCAGGATTTATACCTTATACGAAAAAGACCACAAAAAGTTTTATCAATATAGATCCCCCTGTTTCCGGTGCAAGGTTGGGTAAAGACAAGGAAGGCAACCCTGCCTGGTTTCTGCAAGATATATCAACAGGGAAGTACATGTTGATTGATGATGAATAGCATTCCGGAAATTATCAAAAATATTATTAGAATAAAATGTACACTTTGCAAAGATCAATAGACTATGATCCGTTCTGCGGCCCAGCAATAGAGAAAGTGGTGCCCACCACCGAACCTCAGCAGGAAATACTGGTTTCCTGCATACTTGGCGGAGAAGAAGCTAATCTGGCCTACAACGAATCTGTCTCCCTGCAATTAAAAGGGACAATCAATTTTACGTTTTTAAACGATGCTTTAAAAATGGTTGTGCAAAGGCATGAAGCGCTGCGAGCTTCGTTTAACGCAGACGGCACTAAAATGATAATTTATGAAAATGTAGCTATCCCTTTAAAATACTCCGATTTAGCCGGTCTCTCTGCCGATGAACAAAAAAATGTGATTGAAGCATATAGTAAACAGGAAGCCGCCACAGCCTTTGACCTGTTGAATGGCCCGCTGATAAAATTCGGTTTGTTTAAAACAAACAACTATGAAGGATTATTGCACATCAATGCACACCATGTAATTTGTGACGGATGGTCTATGGGTATTCTGCTGGAAGATATATGTGCCGTTTATAATGCTGCTTATGATAACGCGGCTATGCCTGCCCTGCCTTTGCAATTCAGCGATTACGCCGAAGCCTATAGTGCTTTCATGCAGTCGCAAGCGTATAATGAAATTGAAAATTACTGGATAAAAAAATACAAGAATAACCTCCCCGCATTTGAGCTGCCTGCTGACTTTCAGCGTGGTGCTGCACGATCATACAGCTGCAGAAGATATGATCACTCACTGGACGAGGCTGTCGCTTCGCAAATTAAAAAAGTGGCTGCAAAAAATAACAGCAGTTTGGTGAATACTTTAATGAGCGCTTTTGAAGTGCTGTTGTATAAATTGACCGGTCAATCCGATATTGTAATCGGTGTACCCGTGGCAGATCAGGCTGCTACGGACAATTTTAATTTGATAGGGCATTGTGTTAACCTGCTTCCCATCAGAAGCAATCCTGGCGGCTCCTTGCCATTTAATGTGTATCTAAAACAACGTAAATCGGAAGGATTGAATGATTATGATCATCAGCGTTTTACTTTCGGCACTTTATTAAAGAAAATAAATATTCAGAGAGACAGTTCCAGGATACCCTTGGTGCCATTAAGTTTCAACGTGGATATCGGGATGGATACCAACGTTTCATTCAAACAAATTGAACATAGTATAATTTACAACGAAAGGGTTTCCGAGTCATTTGAAATTTTCCTGAATGTAACCGGCAGCAAGGGCAGATACATATTCCAGTGGAACTATAATACCGCTTTGTTTAAAGAAGCAACTATAAAAAACTGGATGGAGAATTTCGTTGATCTGCTAAGGCAGATAGGTGAAAAAGACGATGCATTGATTGATGTGTATCAGCTATCCAATTGTAAGAAAAAAGCGGATGATACAGGTGTTAATTGTAAACAACTGCCTGATACAACCATAATTGAAATGTTTGAAGATGCTGCCGTAAAGTATCCTGAACATACGGCCCTGGAATTTATGGAACAAAGGATATCGTATCAACAATTAAACTATCTGGCGGATATATACGCTGCAATGCTTACAGACAAAGGTGTGCAACAAGGAGATATTATTGGTATTTTACTTGACAGGAGCAGTGAATTGGTTATTTCCTTATTAGCGGTTTTAAAATGTGGCGCAACTTATCTTCCGCTTGATCCTGCTTTCCCTGCCGAGCGCATTAAGTTTATGCTTGACGATGCCGATACAAAGTATATAATTGTCAATCAGAAATATGCTGAAAATTTCAGAACGAATTCCGTACAGGTAATTATAGAAGATCTGGCAATAGAGAACTATTTACCTGTTCAAAAAGCCACTCTACAAACACGTCAGGATGATCTGGCATATATCCTTTATACATCGGGGTCTACAGGAAAGCCAAAAGGTGTAATGATCACGCAGGAAAATCTTTTGAATTTTCTATTATCAATGCAAGAGATGTTCAGGCCGGATCCTGCAACGCGATTATTGTCTGTAACCACCGTTTCATTTGATATTTCCGGTCTCGAAATATTCTTGCCATTAATCAGCGGAAGTACACTCATCCTTGCAGATGCGGAAACTGTAAAAGACGGAGGTTTGTTAACAGATTGCCTCATCAATAAACGTATTAACCTGATGCAGGCAACTCCTTCAACCTATAAATTAATGATGGAAGCCGGATGGAATGAGCAATTGCCTGTAACAATTTTGTGCGGTGGAGAGGCTTTGCCAAAAGATCTGGCCCATAAATTATGCGATCGTTCTGCATCGGTATACAATATGTATGGGCCTACCGAAACTACTATTTGGTCAACAGTGGCTAAGATCAATAAAGCCGATGAAGTGGTATCAATAGGCCATCCTATTTTAAATACAAACATTTACCTCCTAAAAGGAGGTGAACTTGTTAAACCCGCAGAAGTAGGTGAGATCTGCATTGGCGGCGCCGGCGTTGCAGCCGGGTATTACAACAGGCCCCAGCTGACAGAAGAAAAATTTATAGACAATCCGTTTAGTAAGCAGGGAAAAATGTATAAGACAGGAGACCTGGGTAAATATACATCTTCTGGAGAACTGATCTGCCTGGGAAGAATAGATCAGCAGGCAAAGATCAGGGGACACAGGATAGAATTGGGCGAGATTGAACAACAGATACTGAACATACACCAAATCAAAGATGTTGCTGTCGTTGTTAAAAATCAGGGCGACGCGGAGCAATTAACAGCTTATATCATCAAACAGGATTTGGATACAACACCCGTAAGCAAGCGCCAGCTTATATCCTGGCGCAATACCCTGGGCAATTTTTTACCAGCTTACATGATCCCTGAAGAATGGATACCGCTGAGCGCATTTCCTTTAACTCCCAACAACAAAACTGATAGGAAGGCTTTGATAAATTATCAGCCTGAAACTATTGTAGATACAGGGTTAGAAACCTATAGTAATGATGATCTGATTGATGTGATAAAAAAAATATGGGCAGAAGAACTGCACGTAAACGATATAGATGAAGAGGATGATTTCTTCGCATTAGGCGGGCACTCCATGATAGCTGTTCGCGGAATGACAAAAATAAACAAGGAGACCGGCGTAAAGCTGCCTTTATCCGTACTTTTTGAAAACTCCACCATAAAATCTTTATCGAAAGTTATTAATGAAAAGAAAATTTCCCAAAATGAGAAGGTTGTTATTCCCATAAAAAAAGAAGGCAAGAAGAATCCGATTTTTTTAGTACATGCCGGCGGGTTGAATATTTTAATGTATAAATCGCTCAGTTATTTTTTAAGTGACGATCAGCCTTTGTACGGCCTGCAAGGCTTAGGGCTCGATGGAGACCTGACTCATTTGAAAAGTATTGAAACCATTGCTGCGCGGTATTTACAAGAGATATGCGAACATCAGCCACAGGGGCCGTATATCATTATGGGCTATTCTTTCGGAGGCATCATTGCTTATGAAATGGCCAGGCAATTGCTTGAGCAAAATAAAGAAATTCTTATGTTGGGCATACTGGATACTTATGCAAAAGACCACAACCGCACAAGCGGAAAGTTATCTGCATATTTTATCAAAAGTAAAAGACAATTCCGTAAAGCGCTATTTTTTGCCAAAACTTTTATTAAATATCCGCAGGCTACGCTAAAGTACCAGAAATATATTTTCACCCAAAAGATCAATAATAGAACACATACATCCGAAGATGATAAGGTGTATGACTACGGCGAAGAAGTAATAAAAGCCTATGATAAGGCGTATAATGATTATGTGATGCAGCCACTGAATATTGCAATTGATTTATTTAAAGTTGAAAAAAGAATTTATTACATAGACGATCCTGCGTACCTCGGGTGGAAGAAATTTGCGGCAGGAGGCGTGCGTGTGCACAACGTTCCGGGAGATCACAGAACATTTTTGCTTGCGCCGCACAACAGAGTATTGGCAAAAAAACTACAAGAAACAGTCAACCAGAGAATTACTAACCAATAAATTATAGCATACTAAACCAAACAAACCAATAAAATGAAGCTAACAATTATAGGCACAGGCTATGTGGGACTTGTAACGGGCATCTGCTTTGCCGAAACAGGCAACACGGTAACCTGCCTGGATATTAATATGGAAAAAATCTCGTTCCTGAAAAATGGCATCTGTCCCATTTATGAGCCAGGCCTTGAAAATCTTTTACACAGGAATATAAAAGAAGAGCGCATATTTTTTACAACAGACCTCAACAGTGCTGTGCGTGATGCCGATGTTATATTCCTTGCGCTGCCTACACCGCCGGGCGCCGACGGAGCTGCCGATCTGGCTCATATCATGTCTGTGGCAGCCAGCCTGTCCAATGTAATTACAGACTATAAGATAATCGTTAATAAAAGTACGGTTCCTGTGGGCACTGCAGAAAAGGTAATGAAAATCTTATCAAAAAAATTGCCCCGCGAATTGTTTGATGTAGTGTCCAACCCGGAATTTTTGCGCGAAGGCGTTGCCCTGGAAGATTTTCTTAAGCCAGACAGGGTAGTTATAGGCACCCATTCTGAGAAGGTAAAAGAAGTGATGACAAGCTTGTATCAGCCTTTCGTAAGGCAGGGCAACCCCATATATTTTATGGACATCCGCAGTGCAGAGATGACCAAGTACGCGGCAAATTCTTTTTTAGCGCTGAAAATATCTTTCATGAACGAAGTTGCTAACCTGTGCGAAAAAACGAATGCAAATGTGGATATGGTGCGCATTGGCATTGGCAGCGATGAAAGGATAGGCAAAAGATTTCTTTTTCCCGGCATCGGATATGGTGGCAGTTGTTTTCCCAAAGATGTGCTTGCATTGCATCAAACGGCAAAAGAGCATGCGTACGACTTTAAGCTGCTGAAGTCAGTGCTTGAAGTGAATAAGCAACAAAAATTATTGTTGTTCCATAAAGTATATGATCATTTTAATGGAAAATTAAAAGGACGCCGTCTGGCTATATGGGGATTGTCTTTTAAGCCGGAAACAGACGATATACGCGATGCGCCTTCAATAGACATTATTGAAAAATTACTGCAGGCAGGTGCAATCATAAGAGTATATGATCCTGAAGCTATGAAGAATTTGAGCGCACGTTTTGGCAATGTAATAGAGTATGCGGTAAATCAATATGGTGCGTTGGAAGATGCCGATGCACTCTTAATTATAACCGAGTGGAGCGAGTTTCGTAACCCTGACTTTGACAAAATATCTGCGCTGCTTCATTCTAAAACCATATTTGACGGCCGTAATATTTATGATTCAGATAAGATGGATGAGTTAGGGTTCCATTATGAAAGCATCGGCCGTAAAACAATCACTCATAAAAATAATATTCATGAAGAAGAAAGTACTGATAACAGGAGCCGCAGGTTTCTTAGGGTCGCATCTATGTGATAAATTTTTAACTAAAGGCTGGCAGGTAATTGGCATGGACAACCTGCTTACAGGGAAAATAAGAAATATTGAACACCTGCTTTCCCGACCCGATTTTATGTTTTACCATCATGATGTATCAACGTATGTGCATGTGCCGGGGCATATAGATTGCATATTACATTTTGCTTCACCCGCAAGCCCTGTCGATTATCTCAAAATGCCTATCCAGACATTAAAAGCCGGCGCCCTTGGCACACACAACCTGTTAGGCCTGGCGAAAACCAAAAAAGCAAAAATCCTGGTAGCATCTACAAGTGAAGTATATGGCGATCCGCTTGTGCATCCGCAAACAGAAAGCTATTGGGGCAACGTCAACCCGATCGGCCCGCGTGGTGTGTACGATGAAGCTAAAAGGTTTATGGAATCCATTACCATGGCCTACCATAATTTTCACGGGGTGGAAACGAGGATCGTGAGAATATTCAATACTTACGGGCCAAGGATGAGGCTTGATGACGGAAGAGCTCTGCCAACATTCATGAAGCAGATCTTAAATAATGAGGATATAACGGTATATGGTGACGGTTTGCAAACAAGGTCTTTTTGTTATGTAGATGATTTGGTTGAAGGCATTTATCGTTTGCTGCTTTCAGATTACCATTTGCCTGTCAACATCGGCAATCCCTGCGAGGTTTCACTGCTTGATTTTGCCAGGGAAATAATAAACATTACAGGTTCCGCTTCAAAAATTATGTATATGCCTTTGCCGCAGGATGACCCTAAACAAAGGAAGCCCGACATAACGCTGGCCAAAAAGCTGCTTGACTGGGAGCCTGAAACAGACAGAAGAGACGGGCTTATAAAAACATGGCAGTCCGTTCAGGAAGATTTTTTAATACCTGAAATAGCCATAAGCAAAGTTGCATACCAACCGGCATGATTATGTGGCGAAATGAAGTTTACTGGAAATAATTCCATGTAATCATACAAACAGCCGCAAAGCGGCGTACTAAAAATATACATGCATGAAATAGCCATACACATTAAGAATCTATACCCGCCGGGAATGAATATTGAATCTTAAAGATGTTATTCCATGTGTCAATAAAAAACAAATAAATATATACACACGTGCAAAACGACCTGATGAAATGAACAAAAATATACTGGTTGTAGATGATGAACCGTCTATGTTGAAACTTCTACAGATCATCTTATCAAAAAAATATAAAGTGACACTTAAAAATAATGGTTATGAGGCTATGATCTGGCTGCTTGAAGGCAATTATCCCGATCTGATCATTCTTGACAGGCAAATACCTTATCTCAATGCTGTTGAATTTGTAAAATCCATAAAAATAAGCGGTATGCTATCTGCTATCCCGCTGGTTGTGTTAACAGAGGTTTCAGATGCAGACAACCATGATCCTGACCTTATTCGCCATGTTAATTTAATAATCAATAAACCCTTTAACCCATTAAAACTGCAAAATGAAATTTCAAACTTACTCGCCAACTGATTATTTAACTCCGCCAGTTTCTAAAGAATTTATAGGCGTTGATAAAATAGCGTGTATCGGGAAAGGAAATTTATGCCAATTATCGCAGGAATTAAGCGGGCATTATAATTGTGAGATCAGAATGTACCCTCATCTCAGGAGCTTTGTTTCAGAAGCGCTCCAGAGCTGCATCTTAGATATAAGCTCTGTGGTTTTGATTGAAACCGACAGCATCGCTGATATTGACGCCATCAGGCAAATGAGGAAAAATCCTGTATTCGCTTCCACAATCATCATTCTTTTAAGCAGCAATGAATGCCAGTTCTCCAAAGAGTATTTGATCAGTGCAAAAGTTGATGATGTTTATAAATATCCGTTTGATACAAGCACCATAGTGAAAAGAATCAATTTCCTCATCAGGTGCAAACTGATAAAGCCATCGGCATTGCCGGAAGAAAATAAGAAAGCTTCCTGGCAAATAAACAGTGTGTATAGCAGGGTGTTCGATATATGTGTTTCTTCGGCTCTGTTGATCATGCTGCTTCCTTTATTTGTGGTGGTAGCTATATTGATCAGGCTCGAAAGTAAGGGTGCCGTTATATACAAAAGCAAACGTGCAGGCGCTGGATACAAGATCTTTGATTTTTACAAGTTCAGGTCAATGGTTACCGATGCTGAGAAAAAGCTGCAGGATCTCAGCAAAACCAATAATCAATACGCCGGAGAATCAGCTAATGGCGGCGAAGCTTTCGTAAAGATCTTAAACGATCCCCGGGTAACCAAAGTAGGAGCTTTCTTAAGAAAAACCAGCATTGACGAGCTGCCGCAGTTATTCAATGTTTTAAAAGGCGATATGTCAATTGTTGGTAACAGGCCGCTTCCGCTATACGAAGCTGAAAAGTTAACTTCAGATGAGTTTGCAATGCGCTTCTTAGGCCCGGCGGGCATTACAGGGCTTTGGCAGGTGAGTAAAAGAGGAAATGCAAATATGTCTGATCTGGAACGTAAACAGTTAGATAACTATTATGCGCAAAACAATTGCCTGCTGATGGACATGAAAATTTTATTAAGAACCTTTCCTGCATTATTACAGAAAGAAAAAGTTTAAAAAATACACAAATGAACAAGAATATTTTTTTGATAGGATTTCTCCTATGCTCTATAACATCGATCTCACAGACATCCATTATCGGAACGCTGGATAATAGTTTGTTGCAAAAGTATATACAGCTGGCCAAACAAAATTACCCCCGTGTAAAAATTTATGATGCACAGGTAGAGAAAGCAAAGAACATGTTTACAACCGCAAAGATGTCTGCATTCGATGTATTGAATGCAGGATATTATTATCGCCCTGAAAATGTAGACGGCATTGCTCTTGTGCCGGGCAACGGCGGGAATGTAAACGGCAACCAGATTGTTACCAGGGGCTTTCAGGCCGGTATAGCCGTAAACCTCGGTAGTTTATTTTCCAAACCTTCAGTTATAAGAAGTGCAAAGGCAGACTATGCTTTAGCCAAAGCGCAGGATGAAGAGTATGAAATGATGCTTGAAACCGAAGTAAAATCAAAATACTACGATTTTTTACTTATGAAGAAACAGCTGGAGATCAGAAATCTTGCTTACCAGAATTCTAAGATCGAAGGGGCGGATGCGAAGACAAAATATCAGCGTGGCGATATATCTATTGAAGCCTACAACGCTTCAAAAACTATGGCCACAGAATCAGAAGCGTTGGTATTGGCTGCCGAGGTTAACTATCTGAAAGCAAAAAATGCGTTGGAAGATATGATCGGCACAAAGCTAGAAAATGTACATTAACCAAATTAAATAAAAGCGATAATATGAATCTTAACCTGAAAGATTTTCTAAAGTACCTAAGTCATTTTAAATGGTTTATAATCATCATACCGGTCTTATGTGTTGTGCTTACCTATCTTTTTGTAAAAGAATTGCCGAAAAAATATAAGTCGAATACATTAATTTCCACCGGCATTACCCAGCAACTCAGTGAGTCTGCTTTGCTGGAAAACCGTACTGCAGATAATTTTAAAATTAGTCAGCAGTTTGGTAATCTTCTGGAAATGATGCAAACCAGAAGAGCGATTACGCAGCTTTCGTATAAGCTGGTACTCCATGATCTTAAAAACCCGGAGCATCCGTTTACTAAATATTCCAGGCTGATCACGCAGCTTTCTCCTCAGCAAAGAGATACCGTGATCAAAGCATTTGAAAGCAGGCTGTCTTCCCAGGCTTTAATATCTCCCGCGGATAACAGCGAGTACAGGTTGTACGATATTTTAAAGTCTGCAGCTTACGATGATAAAAGTCTTTTAAAAAAGATTGAAATACGCCGTAGCGGCGAAAGCGATTTTATAAATGTTACGTATACTTCACATAATCCTGATCTTTCAGCATTTGTAGTAAACACGCTTTCCAACGATTTTATCAATTATTATACAAACCTTTCAATGATGAGCCGGCAGCAATCACTGGCTGTTTTAGATACCATGCTGCGTGAAAAAGGCAGCGAAATGATGAATAAAAATGCGGCGGTTGTCAATTCTTCCATACATGCCACTGCGCAGGAGGCCGGGGCATTGAATGCACAAAGAAGATCGGATCTCATCAACCAGAAAGTTTCCGAAGCAGAATCTCAAAGGCTTGGCGCCTTGCGCAACATCAGCTCTATAGAAGGCGCCTTGGACGAGATCAATGCAAAACTTAATGGCGACGGCGGGTATTTGCAGCAGGATGGTTACAAAGAAAATAGTGAGATAATACGTATTGATAACCAGTTGCAGCTGGCGAATCAAAGATATGTAAACAACAATTTCAGGCCACAGGATAAAGCTGCCATTGATTCTTTGCAAAATATTAAATCAGGGTTGGTGCTAACTTCATCATCCGCTCAGAATACTAATTACAAAGGACTAAAGCAAAGCCTCATTGCGCAAAAAATGAAGCTGGAAAATGACCTTGCATCAGCCAGAAGCGGACTTGCCGCAATTGAGCAACAATTGAGGGCCATCGGGCCGAGGCAGGGCTATAGCGCTGTTGCGGCAAGAGCAGGCAGCCAGGAAAGTTTAATAAGAGAAGCAGGCATGTCTGCTAAAGATTACGCCGATGTAAAAGAACAGTACGATAAAGCAAGCCTCCTTTCCAAAGCGGGTGTGAACCTCGCTTTGGTTGAGCCCGGCCTGCCCGGTTCTCCCGAGCCGTCCAGAGATTATTTGTATATGGCTTTTTCGGGTGTAAGTAGTTTGTTTATGCTTTTGTTTGCGCTTCTGCTGGTATTTATGCTGAATAAAACCGTTGTTACACCTGCTCAGCTGGAGTATACCACAAAGCAAAAAGTACTTGGCTGGGTAAATTATATCGGGGAAGATAAAGATTTACGAACTATCTGGAACGATAATGCAAAAGACAATGAGTATGCCTGTTACAAAGATGCATTACGGTCGTTAAGAGTAGATCTGAATGAAATAATGGGCGATGATAAAAAGGTTTTAGGCATTACAAGCCTGTGCCGCCAGGAGGGCAGAAGCTTTCTGGCCAACGGATTATCTTACGCTTTTGCCATGATGGGAAAGAATGTTTTGCTTATTTGTGAAAAAGGATCAAATCTTACTAATGTAATTACCAATACGAATGATGATGCCACGTCGCAGGTCTTTGAATCTTTCCTGGTAAAAAAAGAAATACAAATTGAAAACCGCATCACCGTGCTCAACCGTGATACCAGTCATAATTCATTGCTCGAATTGAAGGATAGTAAAAGCCTCATTGCAGGGTTCGATATTCTGAAAGATACGTTTGATATCGTTATTGTTGATATAGACAGTTCACAGGATATGCATAAGGTGAAAGAATGGATGATGTTTTGCGACAAAAGCATCTCCGTATTTGAAGCAGGAAATAAGATCAAAAAAGAAAACCATGTTTTTGTAAATTATTTATCGAGGCAACCGGGGTTCATCGGCTGGGTAATGAACAAAGTACAGGTTAAGCATGTTTCTTAAACAACAGGACTTTTAAAGTGCATATAATTACACATAACATAAAATTTTCCGGGCGGGAATATTTATTTCTCTCTGTTTGCCTGCTATTGGCTCTGATAATAGGCCTGCTTGCTATATATTTAAACAATCTTTTTATAACCATAGCGCCTGCACTTGTTTTATTGTCTGTACTTCTGTTGATACTTATTTTCAGAAATCCCCTGACAGGATTGATACTTCTTTTGACTTATTGTTTCTTCATGGCTATTCTTAACCGGGAGATCGGGCAAATACCTTTCGGCACCGGCGTGGAAGTAATAGCACTCCTTACATGGTTGAGTGTTTGGTACAATGCATCGCGATTTGATTTTAAAGCGCTTAACAACGATCTTGTATGGTTGATGGTTGGATGGTTCGCCATTAGTGTAGTACAAATCATTAATCCTTCGGGCGCCAGTCCTCAGGGCTGGTTGCAGGAAATAAGAAGCACAGCATTAGCGCCTTTGTTGATAACGCCATTGGCTATATTGCTGATCAATTCTAAACGAAGGCTCAATTTGTTCCTGGTATTGATATTGACTTTTTCTTTTCTTGCAAGCCTCCACGGATTAAAGCAGTTGTTCATCGGTCTCTCGCCCGGCGAACAGGCTTTTTTGGCGGATGGCGGTGCTGAAACGCATGTTATCAACGGGCAATTGCGTATATTCTCTTTTTACAGCGATGCAAGCCAGTTCGGCCCTATGCAGGCGCTCATCGGTTTGATAGCTTTAATATTAGCTGTGGGACTCAACGGGTGGATAAAGAAACTGCTTCTTCTTTCATTAGCCATACTATCCTTTTACGGTATGATAATATCGGGCACCAGGGGCGCATTTTTTGTTGTAGCCATAGGCATTATAGCAGCCATTATATTAAGCAGAAATTTAAAAGTTATTGTTTTCGGAGGCGGTTTGAGTCTGGCAGCTTTCGTGTTTCTAAAATATACCTACATCGGCAATGCCAATTACAATATATATCGTCTGCGCTCATCCTTAGACCCTTCAGACGCTTCTTTGAATATGCGCATCATCAACCAGCAAAAATTAAGCGAATACCTGGCTGCAAAACCTTTTGGTGAAGGATTGGGCATTATTGGGCATTGGGGCAGAGAATATAATCCCGGGCATTACTTATCTACAATAGCGCCGGATAGTTACTGGGTAAAGGTTTGGGCCATGTATGGCATTGTAGGATTCGTGATTTTCTTTTGTTTGTGGATGTATATTCTGGGAAAATGTGCAGGCATGATATGGAAAGTGAATGATAAAAATCTCAGAACGAAATTGACAGCGCTTTATGCAGGCGTAGCCGGAATTTTTGTTTGCAGCTATGGCAATGAGGTAATGAATGCCATGCCGGCACTGATCATTTTTCAAATGTCTGCAGGCATTATCTATGTTATGTGTACAAAATATATTCAAACAAATAAACAGTAAAAATTATTGCAGATGCCTTTTATTTATTTCGTCATCCCCGGTATCTTTTTTCTTCTTTTAGGTATTGTAAAAGGATTAAAGCGTATGAAAGTAACTAAAGATTAATCTTATGACTATAAAAGAAAGAATAAAAAACAACCCGGCACTGAAAAAAGCAGCCTTATTCCTGTTGATGTCTAAAGGAGATCCGCGACCCAGATGGTGGATAAGAAACCTGGTAAACCCTTTTAAACGTAAGATGGGCCGCGGTTCGCGCATAAGATGCAATGCGCGGGTAGATGTTTTTCCTTACAATGATTTTTACATGGGCGAAAGATCTATCGTGGAAGATTTTACGGTTATCAATAACGGTGTAGGTGAGGTGCTGATAGGAGATAATACCATCATCGGTATTGGCAATGTTATTATCGGGCCGGTGGAAATAGGAAATAATGTAATGCTGGCGCAGCATATTGTAGTATCAGCTTTGAACCACAATTACCGCAATGTTGATATATCACCCAAAGAGCAGGGAGTAGATTGTAAAAGAGTTATTATAGCCGACAATGTATGGATAGGAGCCAACTCAGTTATTACGCCAGGCGTTAGTATCGGCAAACATGCTGTGATCGGTGCGGGAAGTGTGGTTACTAAAAATGTGCCTGCATATAGTGTAGTGGTCGGCAATCCGGCCACAGTTATAAAAATATATAATCCCGAAACCAATGAATGGGAAAAAGTAATTGCCTGATCTCACCAATCCCGTTAATAGTATGATAATATTTTTAATAGCAATACAAGTACTGGTAAGTATTCCTCTCTGGTTCCCGGTAGTATTAAAACTGCGAGCGCTCTTTATAAAAAAGAAAGAACCGGATACAGACGGATCTTTCCTGTCGGACTTCGGAATAATTATTACTGCTTATAAGCAGCTTGATCTGATTGAAGATGTCGTGTACTCTGTTTTACAAAGCACTTACAGCAATTATATGATCTACGTTGTGGCAGATGCCTGTGAGCAGCGGATAACATTTGATTCAGAGAGGGTAGTGATGTTGTACCCGGATACAATACTTGCAGGGAATACGCGGTCTCATTTCTATGCTGTCAACAGGTTTGTAAGAGCGCATAACATCATCACCATTATTGACAGCGATAATCTGGTAGATAAAAATTATTTAGAACAGATGCATATAAAGTTTCAGCAAGGGTATAAGGCTATACAGGGTGTACGCACGGCGAGGAATCTAAATTCTTTTTATGCCTGCCTTGACGAAACCGGCGATATGTATTATCGTTTTATCGACAGGAAACTTTTGTTTGAATCCGGCTCTTCGGCTTCCCTGGCTGGTTCCGGTATGTCGTTTACAACTGCATTGTATAAAGAATGCCTGGAGAATGTGGATATTTCAGGTGCAGGGTTCGATAAGGTGTTACAGTATGAATTATTGTGCCGCGATTATACTATTGCCTTTGCAGAAAATGCAGTAGTGTATGACGGTAAAACAACCAAATCCGATCAACTGGTTAAACAGCGCGCACGCTGGATAAATACCTGGCTTAAATATTGGGTATTGGCTTTAAAATTATTGGACCGTTCTGCCAGGAATCTTTCCTGGAACCAGTTTGCTTTTTCCATCATGCTTTTAAGGCCGCCGTTGTTTGTGCTTTTCTTTATTGTATTTGTTTCTATTCTATCAGACATAATATTCCTGCCATATTTCTTAATTTTTTGGCTGGCTGTAGTGCTGGTATTTATGATTGTTTTTTTTACAGCCCTATCTTATTTCAAATCAGGTAAAATCATTTACTTATCGCTGCTGCGCATGCCCAGGTTTATATGGTGGCAGGTGGTAGCTGCATGCAAAGCTAAATCGGCCAATAAACTGTCCGTAGCAACAGAACACAAATCTTCTGACTATAAATAAAAAATAACATGCGTAAAATTGGCATAGAAGTACAACGGCTATTCAGGAAGAAAAAACACGGAATGGAAGTGGTAGCAATGGAGCTCATCAATGAACTGAAGCAAATGCAAACGGCAGACAGTTTTGTAGTTTTTGCGAAAGACGATGAAGATAAAAAATCTTTTGCCGATACAGAAAATATAAGTTTTAAAACCATCACCGGGCGCACCTACATGGACTGGGAACAAATTTCTCTTCCCAAAGCTGCGAGAAAAGAGAAAATAGATTTTTTACATTCTACCTGCAATACATCGGCGCTGAGGCTGAAAGTACCGCTATTGCTTACTTTGCATGATATTATTTACCTGGAGGAATTAAATTTTAAGGGTACGGCTTACCAGAATTTTGGTAATCTCTATCGTAAGTTGGTTGTACCTGCGATTGTAAAAAAAAGCAGGTATATTATTACCGTTTCCAATTTTGAGAAGCATGTAATAATGAGAAAACTAAATGTGCCTGAAGAAAAAATCAAAGTGGTTTATAACGCAGTCAATAAAAAGTTCAATAACAATTATTCTAAACCGGAAATAAAAGATTTCAGGGAAAAACATCATTTGCCTGAGCACTTTATCCTGTTCCTGGGTAATACTGCCCCCAAAAAAAATACAAACAACGTGGTAGATGCTTACATAAAGTATTGCGATAGTTTTTCAGAACCTATCCCTTTGGTCATTCCGGATTATGATAAGTGCCTGTTGGAAGAAAAGTTAAAAAAGTGCAACAGGCAGGATCTTGTAAACAATTTTATTTTCCCGGGATTTATTTCTTCCAATGAAATGCCGCTGATCTACAATGCAGCTACATTATTTTTGTATCCCTCGCTCAGAGAAAGTTTTGGCTTGCCTATACTTGAAGCGATGGGTTGCGGAGCGCCTGTCATTACGTCTAACACCTCATCCATGCCGGAAGTATCTGCTAATGCGGCTTTGCTTGCAGATCCGTTCAGCGCAAATGATATTGCAGAAAAGATAGCTGAGGTCCTTACGAATACGCCCTTGAAAAACGAGCTTATTCAAAAAGGATTTGCACGTGCTGCTGAATTTACATGGAAAAGATCCGCCGAAAATTTATTGTCTATTTATAATATGATGTAATTCTATGCGGCCGTTATTTTCACCATACTATATAGTACGCTTTCTAAAACCTGCGGAATGGTTTGAAAAAAATGTGGACACCATAAAAAATAAGCTTCACAGGCTAAACAGCGGCCATCCCGATGTTTCCGTGATCATACCTGCCTACAACGAAGAGGAAAATATATTAAGGACGCTGGCATCCATAGCGCAGTCTGTTACCAATTTTAAAACAGAAGTAATTGTGGTAGACAACAACTCAACGGACAATACCAAATCTTTGATACTACGCTCGGGTTGCAAGTATATTTTTGAAGGTAAGAAAGGCGTGAAGGCAGCAAGAACCAGGGGCCTTCACTATGCAAAAGGTAAATACATCATCAACGCTGATGCTGATACAATTTATTCCCCTTACTGGATCGAAGATTTAATAATGCCATTGCATAATCACGATGATATTGCCATGACCTACGGGAAGTTTGCTTTTATTACCGAAAGAAATAACAGCCGTATCGGTTTTTATGTTTATGAAACCTTCGGGGATATCTATAAAATGATAAACGGTATTTTAAAGGACAAGGCAATGTATGTGTACGGCTGCTCTTCGGCCTATAGAAAAGAACAGGCGCTAATGGTAGATGCTTACGAGCATCCGCCGGGCGCTAATGAAGACGGCTACCTGGCATTGAAATTAAGAAACAGGTTTGGCAGGTTAGTGCAAATATCAAATAAGAACAGTTTTGCCTGGACATCAGGCAGGCAGCTGGTTTCAGACGGCACGCTTACAAACAGACTGATTAAAAAAGTAATGAATTTATTTTAAATTATGCTCCAGAACAAAGTGATTTTTATATTGAGCCTGATGAAGTTTGACGGGCTTGCTTCAACAAATTTTACCGTTGCCAAATACCTGGCCAGGCATAATGAAGTGTACTATCTTGAGCAGCCTTATACTTTAAAAGATTACATGATGCTTGATAAAAAAAGTGAACAGTACATTGCAAGGAAAGAAGGCATGAATCTTCTTTCAAATGGATTGCTCAGTAAGAAAGTAGATGGTGTAAATGTAGTTATCAGTTATCCTGTGTTGCCTATTGCGTTTTTGCCGAAAGGCAGGCTGTATAACAGTTTGCTATATATAAATGAAAGCCTTATTTTACATCGTATCAAGAGAATTATCAAAGAAAAAAATATTAAGGAATATATTTTTATCAATTCCTATAATTTTCATTTTCCCAATATCGGGAAAAGGTTATCCCCTGCATTGTCTGTATATCATTGTGTTGATCCTATTGTGGGAAAATATGACAGCAGGCACGGCGTAGAAGCTGAAAACAAAATTGTTGCCGGTTCGGATGTAGTCGTGTGTACAAGCAAATCTTTGTTTCTTGAAAAAAAAAGAATCAATAATAATACTTATTTTGTTCCAAATGCTTCTGACCTGGTAGATACTTTGCAGGCAAACAAGAATTTTTCCATTCATAAGGCCGTATCTCACATTCCGCGCCCTGTTGCAGGCTATGTAGGCGCTATTGAAAGAAGGCTGGATTTTGATTTATTAAAAAAAGTTACGGAAGAAAATAAACATATAAACTTTGTATTTGCAGGACCGGTATATACTGAGCATGTGCCGGGCTGGTTTTTCCGCCAAACTAATATTTATCTTATTCCTCCTATTCCATATTCGGAAGTTCCGGACATGATCTATTCTTTTGACGTCTGCCTCATTCCGTTTAAAAAAGATAATGACAGCAAAAGTATTTTCCCTCTGAAATTGTTTGAGTATCTCGGCCTTGGCAAGCCGGTAATTGTAACTGATTTTAATAATGATTTAAAAGAATATACTGCCGATACAGTAAGTTATGTGCACGATGTGCAGAGTTTTAGTGATGCATTGACAGAAGCGTTGTATAATTCGCAAAGCCGCCTTGCAGAAAGACTGGAAATAGCCATGAAAAATACCTGGAAAATACGGGTAGATAACATTTCGGATATTATACTACAAACATTATCCGCCGGATAATTGGGATCTACACGATTGCATTTTTTTCCTGCCGATATATGTCAGGTAAAATTCAGGATAAAATTTATACGCGTATATCCACGGGTTCAGCGGGTTGATCTTATAGTATTTCCTCAAATAAAATTGGGCTATTGCAAAGCTAATGGCGGTAGCCAGCAATGTGCCGTACGCCGCGCCCACTACCCCGAAATTTTTGATAAAAAGGAAATTGAATGCGATTACTAAAACAGTGGTTATTACTACAAGAAAGAAATTGAATTTTGTTTTTCCGGCGCTTGTAAGAATGGAACCGCATTGCCTGCCGTAAGGTGAAAGGAGGCAGGTGAGCAAGGTTATTTTCAGTAGGGGAATGGAATCTTCGTACCTGTTTCCTGCAATAATATGAATGACAGGTTCGGCAAATATGTATATTAAAATTACCACCGGCAACAGCAGGGCCAATATCACCCCAACGGATCTTTCGTACAGGTATTTGATAGATTGTTCGCCTTCTTTAGATATTTTTATAGCGCTCTTGGGATACAATATGGCTGCCATTGCAGTAGTAGGGATGTCAGTAAGATTGGTGATTCTTACGGCCACATTATAGGATCCGCTGGCTGTTTTTGAAAGCAGTGAACCTAACATCATCTGGTCTATAGAACCCGCCAGTATGGAGCTTAAAGAAACACCGAACGTATATTTTCCAAAATGAAATATTTTTTTCACCCAGAACCAGTCTATTTTTTTAGCGATGTTTATTTTCCTGTAAGTATAACCAATGGCTATTAAAATAGCTATGCTTATACTGAATATTTGCGCATACGTCAGGAGTAATACATTGGTTTCCGCTCTTGTAAAAAAGCAAAAGGATACGTATGCCAGGAAGATACCCTGCCTTGCAATGTTAGAATAAAATATGCCGGTAAAATTTAAGTTGGCCTGTTCAATGCAATTCAACTGGTTTAAAATCCCTGAAAAGAAAAACACCACAATATACAAGTGAAGCATCGTATTGATTTCAGGTGCGTGCCAGCTTGCGCTTAACCATGGGCCGATAATCAATAAGATGATTATAATAATTATCGTGGTCATCACGTTCATGAAAAAGGTAGCGGTATTTATCTTCCTTTTATCCGCTTCATCTGCGGACGATAAATATTTTACCACAGCATCCTGCGTTAAGCCGTTCCTGGCCATTTCTATAATGCTTACCACACTCAAAAAAAGTACCCATGTTCCATAGTCTTCTTTTGTGAGGCTCCTGATCAGCATGTAAAAGCTGCTGAAGCCGAATAATACCGTAAGAACATTCTGCGAAATATTTATTAACCCGTTTTTTAGCCAATATTTTGAAGACATAAATGTTGTTTTACTAAAAATTATCTTTGCACTGTAATACCAACTCTTCATCTGTTTTGGCATGGATGATCTCTGCGTTGGAAAACTTTGGGTACAGTTTTTTAAAGCAATTAAAATAATGTTCGGGGCCTGTTTTAGAAAGTATCAGGTTTTTCCCCCCGAAGTAGCTCGCCAGCGTGGCTGTGCCCCCATGTACGGAAATAAAATGATCGCAATTGGCATATACGCATAATTGAAAATGATTAAAATTTCTTGCGTTAATTTTATTTTCCCGGTACAGATCCTGCATGAGCATTACATCCGGGTGGTACTTTTTCAGCCAGTCAAATTCCTGCAGGTCATAAATTGTGCTGTTATCATTTACAATATGTTTCGGTTGAGGCCTGTTGTAAATGAGGGTGTATTTTTTCTGTAAATATGTTATCAGCTCGTTCAGTACTTCAATGTTCATGTAGTTTACGGGAGCGCCATCCCACTCAGAGTTGTATTTATTGGCAATGACCAGGATAGGTTTTTTATAAACGTAAACATTGTTGCCGTAATACTGTTTTAATGGTACGGGAAACCATTTTTTTAAATTATAGTCCTGGCTGTAAACAATCCGCGGCAACTCGAAGTTGTAGTTTCCTTCGTTTGTTCTTTCCGTGAATACTTCTTCATGATCTTCTGAGAAGAAATACAATTCTCTGGTTGCGGGAAAAGACCTTGTTTTCTTTAGCGTGCCGTTTTTATAATGCCAGTATGCAAAAGGTAGGGCGAATTGTATTTCGGCGGCAAACTCGCCTCTGTATTCAATTGTTTTGTATTTGCTTCTGAAAAAATAATCTTTCAGGAAGAACCGCAGCTGGTTGATCTTGCATACATACGTATCTCTGTAAAAATATTTATAATTATCCGGCACCCGCCGGTGATATATTTTTACAAAAAGTCCCGAAACTTTTTTTAAAGTGGTTAAATAAATATCTTGTAAGTTCATAGCAAAGAATTTTAAATTAATTCCATGAGGTTATTTGTTTAAAAATATTTACCAGACTGGTTTGTGCATTGAAAGTAGCTCTGTCAATACCGTTGATAAGGGTTATTGATTTTATTTGCGCATCACTGCTTACTATAAAACTTAAATCTTTCCATCTGCATCTTGCAGGTAAAGATGCTGTATTGATCTCTATTACTAATCTATCATGGCTTAGCTGGTAACTGATGGGCAGGGATGCCATCAGCCTGTACTCCATTATTTCCCTTGTGGGAATAAATAATATTTTGTCATTGGTTTTTGTTTCAAAATAATCTATGATGCGGTTATAGGCAGCTTCATCAATGCCATGCGAAGCGAAGCGGAAGTAATGATGGTTTTTTTGTACAATAATGTCTATGGCTTTTTTTACATTGTTTTCCATTTCTGTCCAGTTGTCATAAAACATTCTGTTGAAAGAACTGAATGTGATGGGAGCAAGATCAAAATCCTGCACATCTTTATATACGGGCACACCTCCAGGCGGTAATCCGTCAAATGTACCCTGCGAGGTGGAAAAAATATAACCTGCTTCTTTCGCCGCTTTTGGAAAGCCGCTATGGTCGGAAGGCACAACCAGCCCGTGCATTTTGTAATTTATTTTTTTCAGTATCAGCGTATCCAATGCGATGATGTTTTTTGCCCGGTCGTTCCCGAAGTTAAAATTGTTATATGGCTCATGATAGTAGCTGTGATTTTCAATGTCCCAGCCCGCAGCTATCAGCTGCTTCATTTGTGTGTAGTTTATATTATTAACTGACAAGCCTATTTCTTCATTATTATAATTGCTTCTTCCATTCACGGCTATAGCTGCTGTATATGCTATTTTATTATCGCAACCATCTGTATAGAATTTTGTTTTTAGTTTTTCCAGGGCTTTGAGCGCGCTCAGCGAATTGTCATCCCACTCTTCACTAACCCAGCCGTTTTTGTTGTATTTTAATTTGGCCGGTTTTGCTGTTGCTTTTGCCGGCAAAGTATGAAAAAGAATCTCAAACTTCATGATATCCGAAGGCCCAGGTTTTGCCGGTTCTGCTGGGTTTTTGCCCGGATTGCGCCCCGGCATAGAGTTGTTAATAAATCCTATTGAATGGCTTGTATGCTTGCAAGACAAAAAACTAAACATCAATGGTATGGAAAACAGTATTTTCAAGAAATATAATATCCGGTGTTTCATCGCTTTATTTTGTATTTTTTCTTTTATTGCCGGGTGCAAGCCGCCTAAATGATACTTGCTCAGTATATGCAAGATGTTGACAGTTCGCTTTTCATTACGTTTTTTAAATATTGTCAACGCTAATAAAGACTGGCTTTTCAGAGATGCGTAACCTTACTGTTTTTTTATTAATGATCAGTTCAGATTTCTCTCCGCTGTCTTTGCCTGGCACTAATTCTATTTTCTCCGCTTTTTTTGCATGAACAGAAACAGGGAGCGAAAAGTTGCTGATAATTTTATTTTCACTTGTCTTACACCACACAGCATATACACCGTTTTCTCCATTGAGATTTTTAAACTTATATATCAGCACATTTTTGTCAGAAGCCTTTTGCTCGCCTGCAAAAGCCATATTCTCCAATATATTTTTCAATGCTGATGTGTAATACCATGATTCTTTCTTTTTGAAGTTTTCTGTTCTGTCAATAAGCCCGGATGTGCCAAACCAGGTAGAGATATAATTCTGGCTTGGGTCTGTCAATGCGAAGACCTGGGCATGATTTGTCCTTGCAGCTGCAAATTCAAGAAAGGCCCGGATGATCCAGCGGGCCTGTACTTCATTTAGTGATAAACCTGCTATTTTTTTTGGCGACAATACAGATTCGGGGTTGGTATCCCAACCGAATTCCGATATCCATACCAATGCCTGTGGAATATTATTTTCGCAATAATTTACCAGCGCTGCTGTTTTATTTTTAAAGAGCGCATCTTCCGGCGTTTCCGCGGGTTTTTGTACAGGATTGCTCCAGTTGATTTTATTATTGAAGGCATAGATGTGCATATTTATTACATCTGCGGCAAATTTTTTGTCTGCCCTGTTGGCTTCAAACCATGCTTTCATTCCCTTTATATAATCAACGCTTAATGTGGCAAGTCCTCCCATAACCACTTTCATATGCGGATCTGCTTCCTTGATCTTATCGTAGCAGGCCGAAAGCATGGCAGCATATTCCTGCGGCGAAAATTGTGCGTTTTTTCCTTCCCAGTCTTTATCGGGCTCGTTCCATACTTCTATGTATTCAATCAGGTCAAGCCCGCTCACAGCCTGGCTTGCAGGCACATTCAGTTTGTTGGCAGCTACTTTTGTTTTGCCATACCTGGCGGCTATCTGAAATAAAGTATGGGAGATAGCAGTATACGATGCCGGATCTGTAGTGCTCAATCCAGGTTTGTCAACAGGTTTGTCGTTAAATTTAAAATTCCCTGTACCATGTAAGTTCTTGACAGCTCCCTGAAAGCACATTGCTATGGTAATGCCTGCGTCTTTAATTTTTGTAAAGGCATCGTCAAAATACCAGCCGCCGCGCGAGTTCTGAAAGATTAGTTGATCGTTAGGATTATCACCCTGGAACCAGTCCCAGTTACAATATGCACGTAAGAGTCCCGCTGCCTTAATATTGTTTACATCATCTTCGTGAAACCCGTTTACACCTATAAATTTATCAAAAGGTATTTTATTTCTGGATAAGATTTCCGTAGGATCTGTAGAGTTGCCCGCATTGGTTGTATCATTATTACCCTTTCTTGAGTTGCCTTTAATGCATGAAGTATTTAATATTGATGAGGTGATTAATATAAGTAGGAGCGAATATTTTCTAATGCATATAAACATGGATTGTTAGGTTTTTTTACGGCACAATTTATAGCTATCTTCAAACTCCGGTTGTCACCAATTTTTATTACAAACATATTTTTTGTATTGTAATACTTTTACAGGTTAAATTCTAACTGTTTAATTAGTACAATTGCAAATTAAAAATACAGCAATCAGCAGCGTGGGCAAGCCTGGTTACAATCCGCAGCGCGATATTATAGTGTTTCACTGTAATGTTGAGGAGGCTATCGCCAAAGTAGGCTGCTTTAAATTTTTATTATCCGATAGTGAAAAAGCTACTTATGATAGATACCGAAAAGCTGAGGATGCTGCAAATTTTATGACGGGTAGGATACTTGTGCGTTTATTATTGAGCAGGCTGAATAATTGCCTTCCGGAAGATATTGTTTTAGTCCCCGGTAAATACAATAAACCTGTGGCATTGCACAGGTATAACAGAGCATTAAAAATATCCTGTTTCAATTTGTCTCATCGTGCCAATGTTGTAGTTATAGCCATAGCCAGGGTTCCCGTTGGTATTGATGTTGAAATGATAGTAGACACAGATTATAGATGTATGATAAATGATATCTGTACCGGAAAAGAAATAGTTTTCTTGCAGCAGGGCACTTTGCCGGCTGAGCGATTTTTACGTTTATGGACAAGGAAAGAAGCGGTGCTAAAATGTATAGGCACCGGCCTGACAGATAATTTAAAACTCCTGCAGCTTTGTGATGAGGTGAATTATTTCAGCTACAACGATCCGGATATTAGTTGTTGCTTCATCCACGACTTTACTGTTTTCCATAACTATGCAGCATGTATTTGCTATGCTTCAGATAAGCAAATGCGGGTTTACTTTTCTGATGCAAACACAGTGTTAGGAAATAATTTCTGAAGCGCTGTTATTTCCTTTTTGATTTTTCCCAGGCCGCGCTTTGTTTGCTGCGCACGTACCTGCTGATGCCGGCTATTACAGCATAGTTCATCAGGCAGAAATAATAGGGTAGAAAGAAAACTTTGATTTTAATATTTCTTCTTTCCAGAAAATAACCCGGCACCACCATCAGGTAAAAAAATATCTGTAAAAGCAACGTGGTTTTATAAATGATCTGCTGGTGCTGCGCTACGATAAACATATTCAGCACAAAGATTAAAATCAGCAGGAAAGGCGTGATCGTCCATCTTAAAACGCGGTGACTGATGTATTCAAATGTGAGTATAAAATTATGAAACGGATTGGCAGACTTTTTCAGCCGTAATATAGATTGGATACCGCCTGCAGCGATCCTTATTTTTCTTTTTAGTTCTTCCTGGCTATTGGCCGACCCGGTTTCTATTGCAAAAGCTTTTGGTTCATAAGCTATTATATATCCCGCTTCAGCTATACGCATAGCAATCATGTGATCGTCAATGATGGTGTCTGACTCAACCGGTTGATACAGTGATTTTCTGATGCTGAACAATTCACCCGCTGCCCCAACGTTGGAATACAATTCATAGTCAAGCTTCTTCAGGGCTGATTCATATTTCCAGTAAAAGCCTTCTCCTGCCGAGCTGGCATCTGCATATGCAGAGACAACTATTTTTTTCTCTCCGGCCACAGCGCCCACTTTCGGGTTTTGGTAATGCCTGATCAGCTCGTCTATAGCCTGCGGATTTAACCTGGTATTAGCGTCTGTAAATACAATGATCTCGCTGTGTAGATGCGGCATAACTCTTTTTATCGCGGCCATTTTACCATTTCTTTCCGGTAGGTGAAATAGGTGTATATCTTTGTATTTGCTTATTTTTTCAGGCGTACTGTCGTTTGATCCGTCCGTGACAAAAGCGATCTGTAATTTCTCCTTAGGATAATTCAGTTCAAAACAATTAAGTATTTTTTCTTCAATACAATCTTCTTCATTATAGGCCGCTACCAGCAAAGTAACCATAGGTTGATAAATGCCGTTATATGTGGTATGCTTTTTCTTGTTAAATATTTTTTTCATCTTTACCAGGAAGAGCAACAGTATTCCATAACCTGCAAAAGCATAGAATACAATAAAAGCGCTTAACCAGAATATTGCTGTCATGATTGTTTATTTTTCTTTGCTGCGGGGTTTAATACAGCTTAAATATTTTTAATCCCGTATTCTTAGCTTCTTTATTATTTTTATAGTTCCAGCTCAGCCCCTTTAAAGTGTATTTTGCCAGATCCTTTCTACCCTTTTTTAAGTAAAAGATAATTTCTTTAGGTATTACGCAGCAGGTATAATAAATACTAAATAAGAAAGTATTAAGTAGGGAAGTGTTCCTGCGGATAAACAACATCCGGTTGCGCGAAATAAAATAGGTTTTTATAGGGCTTTGCCTGCCTACACTCATAGATTCTTTATGGTATATTTTAGCTTTGCCGGTAAACCATATTTCTTTCCCCGCTTTTTTAAATCTTTCACTCCAATCCATTTCTTCGTAATACAAAAAATAGTCTTCGTGCATCAGGCCGGTTTTTTTGAGGTCTGCTTTGCGAAACATTACTGCAGCCCCGTGGCAAAAATGTGTTGGATAGCTTCTTCCATCATATTGTCCGCAATCTTTTTCTTTGTAAGCGATGGCTTTGTTCCTGGCAGTGAGGTAATTCATTTTGGTAAAGCCCGCATATTGTATTGTAGTTTTATCGTCATAATATTTTATTAATGGAGAAAGCATGCCTATTCCCGGGTTTTGCTCCATTGTTTCAACCATAGTATGTATGAAGCCTTCCGTAATTTCCGTATCATTGTTAAGCAGCAATATAAATTCTCCCGCGGCTATCCTAATTCCTGCATTATTTCCTCCTGCAAAACCAAGATTATCGTTTAAATAAATGTATTTTATATCAGCATATGCTTCTCTGAAGGCTTGTTCGTAATCTTTAACAGGAGCATTATCTGCCACTATTATTTCAATATTATCTGAAGCTGCATGTTTTTTTACCGAACGTAAAAATTCTATTGTTACGCCGGGTTGATTGTAATTAACGGTTATAATGGAAACGAGTTTCACTGGTTGCAAAAATAGTAGTATAAGCAATCCTTGTGTGTAACTATTTTTTGGTATAGGTTTAGCATATAATTATCTGCTTTATTGTGGAAAGAATATTTGCATTTAATTAACTAAGTTATTAATTATCCCACTTCATCATTGATATTGTTGCATTTAAGCGCATTATACCCCTACCACCTTAAACGTTGAAGTAATTAAAATTGGTGACACATAACTAATACATAAAAATCTAAATTGCATCATGGATATCAGAATATTTATATACGATGACAACACATCCAGAACAAATAGCTTAAAAACTCTTATAGAAGAATCGCCCGGACTTGAAGTGGCGGGAAATGCCTCTAACTGCTCAGATATAATTAACGATATTGAGCAGACTTATCCGGACATTATCCTCATGGACATTAATATGCCTGAATGTGACGGTATTACCGGGTTAATACAGATTAAAAAAATGTATCCTCACATTAAAGTGCTGATGCAGACTGTGTTTGAGGATAGTGATAAGATCTTTAAATGTATACGGAACGGGGCAAGTGGGTATATATTAAAAAGAGACTCTGCTCAGAATCTCATAAAAGCCATTTATGATGTTTATAATGGCGGCGCCGTAATGACCCCTGATATTGCGCAAAAGGTAATTGAATTTTTCAGGCCCTCCAAAGATTTATCTCCATTGAGTGCCCGGGAAAACGAAGTGCTTTCCCTGCTGGCTTCAGGATTGAGTTATAAAATGATAGCTTCCGAGCTGAACATAAGTTTTAATACCGTATGCACACACACCAAAAGAATGTATGAGAAATTGCAAATCGATTCAGCAGGAGAAGCCATAGCTTATTATTATAAAAATATCGGTATATAAATATTTGTATCTTATTATATGTATTTTAAACATTTACAAGATACCTAAGTCTATACATTTGTTAAAATGCTAATTTCCCGCTTTTGGGATAATTTAGGATAAACATACTGATTCTGTGTATAAACTATTGATGCTCTTATTTCCTGCATTAGTATTTTTTTTTACATCATTGCATGCTAAAGCTCAGGCATTTCGGGTAACAAAAAATATTACAGTCAATGACGGTCTTCCAAGTAATATAATACATGCTCTTCTGGAAGATGATAAAGGTTTTTTGTGGATCGCAACTGACAATGGCATTGCCAGGTTCGACGGTAAATATTTCAGGATTTTCAATACAAACGACGGCTTGCCGGATAATGAAATACTTGATGTTTTCAAAGAAAAAGACGGTACCATATGGGTAAATACTTTTAAGCAGGGCCCCTTTTATTTTGATGATAAAAAAAATATTTTTATTGACCCTTTAAAAGCTATGGATGTAAATAAAGAGTTTAGTAAACTTATTATATCCGGTAGCCCGCTTGAAGAAGGCGGAATTGCCTTTTATAACGAACATGGAGCATTTGTTTTTAAAGACAGGAAACTTATAAAGCCTTCGCCAAATACTGTATACTCATTTATTCACAATAAAAACCGGGTACTATTTTATTCAAAAAATATTGTAAAAGATAAACTATACAACTATATTTATTGTAAAGAAAATAATAAAATTGACAGTGTACTCTTGTATTTTGCGCCAATAGAAGAAAACATTACCAATATCACATTACTCAAGGATAAAAAATTATTTACACTTACCAGCAAAGGCAACTTGTATATTGCCGGGTGTTTTAATAAAACACCCTTCAGGTTTGGCATAGATTCTATAAACACAGGCAGGGAGCCGGCATCTCTAAAGCTTACAAACGATAAAATAAACATCATTACAAAGTACGGAGAAATCTATAGCTATGACATGCAGAGCCTAGCGCTAAGCTATGTCATAAAAGGAGATTTTATAGCCAATTGTGTTTGGGAAGACCGCAATAAAAACGTATGGGTTGGCACTTGTGCCGCGGGTATTATGCTGTATAAACAAAATTATATACATCTTTTAAGTTTACGTGGATATGAGGTTAATGATAATTTTTTGAGTTTGCAGGTAGACAAAAAAGGTGAGATTTATTCGGGTAATAACTTTGGAGAAGTCTTGAAATATAATGCGGGAAATTATGCTATAAATTTAACCGCTGCAGACAGGAAAATAAATGCTATAAGAAAAATTATTGTCTCGCAAAATAAGGTATTCACATTTTCAGAGCAGGGAAGTACTGTAGATTATAAAAACCGGTTGCTTCTCCCGAATAAAACTATAATCCAGGCAAAAACAGCGGTAGCGCTTAACGACAGTATTATTATTATAGGTGGCGTTAATCTCTCAGAAGGGTTGTATAAATTAAATACCATTACCGCAAACGTATCAAAATTAAATTGGAATGCTGGCAGTATTACTTGCATGGCGCAGGTAAGCAACAGGTATGTATATGTGGGTACTTTAAACGGGATATATAAATACGATTATGTAAAAAATGCTGCCTATCCGCCTTCGTACAAATCGCCGTTATCCGGTAAAAGAATAACGGCATTGGAAAGTACAGGCAATCATTTGATCAGCATTGGCACTTCTGCCAGCGGCCTCTACATTGTTTATAATGATAATATAGTTAAGCATATCAATGACTCACTATTGTCAGACAATGCAATTACATCCCTAAGGTTTGCCGGAGATAATTCCTTATGGGTAGGCACAAGAAATGGATTAAATAAAATAAAGTACCGGTTCATTCATAATAACTTTGAATATAGCGTACACAGTTTTTATGTTTCAGACGGACTGCCTGCCAACACTGTGAACGATATAGTTAGTTACGGAGATTTTATTTATGTTGCCACAGAAAAAGGTATTTGTTATTTGCATAAAAAAATGATTGAACCGCCTGAAAGAATACGGCTTTACCTCACACGTATGGTGGTGAACAATAAAGACCTGGAAATTAAAAACGCTTATTTACTCCGCTATTCCGGCAGGTCTGTCAAAATGGAATTTTCGGGCGCTAATCTGGGAGGGCATCTAAAAAAACTGATGTATAGTCTTGATGAGGGAGCCACATGGACGGAAATGCAGAATAATACCCTTAACCTGGAATTGGTGCCCGGCAACCGCAAATTATTGGTAAAAGCTTCCAACCTCCATAACATAAATGAAAAGCCGCTGACCATATATTTCAAAGTAATAGCACCGGTTTACTTACGCACCTGGTTCATAGCATTAGCCATTGCTGTATTATTTAGTCTTATAGGATACATTTTTTATCGTAACAAATTAATAAAAGAAAAACGGTTGTGGGATCAGAAATTTAAACTTAACCAGGAACGCAACAGGATCACGGCAGACCTGCACGACGATATAGGATCAACCATCAGCAGCCTGCAGATTTACAGTGAAGTAGCTTACAATTTAGTTGATACAGATAAAGAAAAATCCAAAGTGATGTTGAAACATATTACTGATAATTCCGCTAAGATTGCCGAAGATATTTCAGATATAATATGGAGTCTAAAAGACGCGTCTTCAAGTTCACTAAGCCTGTCTGGGAGAATTAAGAATTTTATCAGTGAAGTTTTGGGGCCAACCGGTATTAAATATGAAATAGATGTAATACACGACCTTCATGAAACGGAAAATATTTTGTGGCGAAAGAATGTTTTCCTGATAATAAAAGAAGCCATAAACAACATGCTGAAATACAGCAACGCCAGCTTTTTAAAAGTTGAGCTGCATTGTAAAGATAAAAATTATATTCTTTCTGTTGAGGACGATGGCAAAGGATTCGACCCGCAAAAAACCGGTTTAAAAGGTAATGGCCTGGCCAATATGAAGAAAAGGACTGAAGACATGGGCGGGCACTTTGAGATTAATACATCACCCGGCAGCGGTACAAAAATCAAAGCAACCATTCCTGTACAAAAAATGTGTAAGCCAAATAAAAGAAATGCGCCGTAAGCGCATTTTTGAAAAGTAATTTCCCGGCTCCCTGCATTAGGCATCCGTCAGCATGCTTCTTTGCTATTTGTTGCTGTCTATCTGATCTATTCTTCCGGAGAAAATTTATCCAGTCCTTTCACAGCAGGCGCAGTAAGCACTTCACCGTCTATGCCGAACCTGGAGCCATGGCATGGACAGTCCCACGATAATTCAGACTCGTTCCATACTACATTGCAGCCTAAATGCGTACAGGTATGTGATAGCACATGTACTCTGCCGCGTGCATCTTTGAATACCGCCATGGTTTCACCATTGTATTTTACAACTTTTGCTTCATTGTCATTGAGTTCGGTCAGGGACTGTATTTTTTCAACGGTAATTTTATCCATTACCAGGTGCTTCACAACGTTGGCGTTTTCTTTTACAAAGCTCGTGAAACCAGCTACAGGCTTCACCCTTGCCGGGCTGAACAGTTGCGCATACGCACTTTCGCCATGTACAATCAGGTCCGATAAGATCTGTGCGCCAAGCGTTCCGAATATCATACCATTACCGTTGTAACCTGTAGACACATATACATTATCCGGGTTGCCGGGTAGCTGACCGATGTATGGCAGCCCGTCTACCGGCTCATAGTATTGAGACGACCACCTGTAAACAATCTCACTAACATCAAAATATTTCAATACATAGGCTTCCAGTTTCTGAAAACTCGCTTCCGTATTTTCTGTTTCACCCGTTTTATGGTCTTCGCCGCCTGCGATCAGATATTGCTCGCCATCAACTTCCTGGCAACGGTAATAATGATAAGGTTCGCAGAGGTCGTAGCCTAATGCATCAGGATAAATTCCATTACGCAGTTTAACTGCCAATGCATAACTCCTGTATGGTGCATTTCTGAAATGCAAAACGTTTTTGCCCGGTGGAATGTGCGTTGCGTAAATGACATTTTTACATTTCACAATGCCCAGTGTAGTGATCACCACCAGTTCTTCCTCCTGCTTTTCTACTTCCAGTGCACGGCATTCTTCAATCATTTTACCGCCAATTGCCAGGTATTGGTCTAAGAGTCCGCGGATATATTGGATTGGGTGAAACTGCGCCTGGCCGGGCACTTCAGCAATTTTATCGTATGGGATGGGGAAAGGGTTTTCCTGCACTTCCTTCATTGGCACACCCGCTTCATTAGAAGCTTCTATAATGTCGTCCAGTTCTTTGGTTTGCTTTTCATCCAGGGAAAAAAGATAGCCGGTCTTCTCTGCAAAGCCGCAATCAATGCCATATGCATTTATATTTTGCCTGATTATATCTATAGCTTCGTTACCACCGCGTGCCAGCAGCTTTGCATTATCCAGGCCAAAGTCTTTGATCACATCGCTATAGGTAGCATCAAAGAAATTGTTCAGGTGTGCCGTTGTGCCGCCGGTAGTGCCAAAGCCAATGTTGGCGCTTTCTACCAGCAGGCATTTCCTGTTTTGTTTTTGCAGGTTTAGCGCGCTTGTAACGCCGGTGATGCCGGCTCCTATAATTACCACATCGTAAGAATCATTTAAAAGCTCCGCCATAGAGGAATACTTTTTTATTTCAGCCTGCCAAAGGCTTTTATTAGCGCCGTCTCTATACATAGTTTTATTTTTTAGTCAGTGATTGATATAATTTATCCAACGTTTTGTTTACGTAGTGAAGCTGTGCATCCAGGCCTTCTTCAACATTTTTTCCTGATATGCGTATAGAAAAAAGTATGTTGCCTTTGTAGGCGCCGGCGCTGTATGCAAAGATCTCATCAATACCATTTTCGGGCATCGGCGCCGCATAGCCTGTTACAGCAAGGCCTATCTCGCTCCCAAACATCTCGCTGACAGATAGCGCCATTTCTTCCGCCACTCTTTTAGATACGCAATTACAGGCTTCTGCATGTATGGTATTTATTTTCAGGTGCCTTGCTTTCTGGCCGAGATTATACAAAGTCATTCCCCCGTGAAAGTATGATGAAGCGCCTGTTACCTGTGTTAAAGCCGCCTGTAACAGGCCACTGGTAACGCTTTCAGCTACAGCAATGGTTTCCTCGCTGGCTATAAGCGCTTTTTTAATTTTATTGGTTACTTGCGTATCAAAAATTACTGATTTTTCTATATTGCTCATTCCTGCGTTTAGATTTTGTAGAGATATATTAAACAAAAACCGCGCCTGCAATGCTCACCTGGTAAAGTTTATGTATCATCAAAGAAAAATATGCCGAAATAATCTCAAAGATGTGGGCTGCATAAAACCGCCTCAAATTCCATCCTTAGTACAAGAACGGATTTGAGGCGGACATTACAATTGCTTAAATTAGACTAAACCGTTTATGAAGGCATTTTCTTTACATCATTGGTTTCAGCCTGCTTTCCGCTTTTTTCTATAGCGGCTTTATTTTCCTGCCTGGTCTGCGAACATTTAACTGTTACTGTACTTTTCTTTTCTTCTTTCCCATCACACTAAATTTTCAATAGCAGTAATTGCAGTTGGTTGTCATTAATCGTTGCCTTCCACTTTTACGATCTTGTTATAAATTCCCATAAGCAGGAATGGGGCAGCCCATTGGCCTACAAACAAAGCACGGTGGTTTTGTTTGGCAACTTTTAACCCAAGAGATATAGCCATGCTGGCCAAAGCTAAGCCGAGATAAACGGTAGAGGGTAGTTTCGCGGTCTGGTTTTCAATTTTTTTCGTCATTTCACCTTCCTGGTGAGCACTGTTTTTTGTGATGTCCATGATAATTTTTTTTAAGTGTTTGGAAATGGTTATTAAGGGATAACTACAGAATCCATTCCTAATCTTGAACTGTCTTGCATATTGCTTGTGTCAGAAAGATCTGTACCCATACCTGATGGAGTATTGGTCTGCACAGGTGGATGTTCTTCTTGTGCATCGTTGCCTGTGTTGTCGCTGTTGCAGGCTGTAAGCGTTAAGGCTGCAGCACAGCAGATGAGTAGCATGTGTTTTTTCATTTGTTTTAGTTTTTGTTTGTTTAAATATGAATGAATGTTTCCTGTAACTCCTGTATTTGTTTTTGGCCCGCAAGTATGGCGTCAAACGTAGGTTTGTGCAGTGTTCTTGCGAGTGATTGCGTATCATAAATATCCCATACGCCTGATTTGTGCCATATGTCTGTATGGTCCCAGTCTGGCCGGTCAATGATCGGGTACAGGCAAATACCGGAAAGAGGCAGGTCCGCCTTAATCATCTCCCTGCTTTCCTCTACAATATAGCTCATCCACAGTGGCCTGTCTTCCTGCGGGTGGCTGGTTTCGGCAATGATGAACGGCCTGTCGTAGCGTGCCCAGGCTTCGGCTACCATTTCATGAAAAGGCCGCCATCCCATTTCGGCATCCTGTGTTTTCCAGCAGATAAATTCCTGTTCCGGATACCTCCACTGGTTGTTGGAGTAATAATTAAAACCTAATATATCCAGGTATTCTTCCCTGCCGCCCAGCTCAGCACATATGCGCCCTGTAAGCATGTCCAGCACCTGGAACTGTTCGTCATTCTTGATTTTACAATCATCCAGATATTGTTCATTGCAAGAAGGCGCTATGTTAATCAACGGCTCGGTAATTAGTATGTGTGCATTTGCATCTGTTGATTTGATGGCAGCGCAGCCTTCTATATAAGCTTTCATCAACGCATACTTTACTTCCCAGCCATAGTTGATACAGTATGGAACAGTACCTTTTACATCGCCGCCCAGCCACGAGATAAAGCTCACCTCGTTGATTGGTGTTATAATGAGCGGCTCATGCGGGTTATAGACTCTGAACAGTTCTACAAACGCACGGCATAAAGCAGCGAAGCGTTGTGCAAATTTCGGGTGTAGCGGTGTGAGATCGTCGGGATAGCCAAAGTGGCACATGTCCCATACGATCTGTATATTCATCTCTTTTGCAGCTTCAAGCTGTACAATCACATCAGTCCAGTCGTATTGAAAAGGACTCTTTTCAACCACACTCCACCTGATACCCTCGCGCACTGTACTTATGTTGAGGTCGTACAGCCTGCTGTAATCTTCACGTATATATTCAATATGGCCGGTTTTTTTCAGAAGGTCCACACGGTTGCCGAAAGCATTCATCTGGTCACTGCATTCAAACCCCGCCATCCAGAAAGAATTAAATAAATTCATGAGTTTGTTTTTATGTCAAGCCCTTTCTTGTCCTGCAGCTACCTTATCTGTATGCTTTCCCACACCATTTAGCTGCGAGGTTTCCTGCTGAATTTTTTTGAACAGAGCTAAGGATTGGGCTACCACCTGGTCCATATTATAATACTTATAGGTACCGAGCCTTCCGGTAAAATAAATATTATCAAGTGAATCCGCCAGGGCTTTATACTTATTGTACAAAGCATGGTTCTCTTTTCTCGGAATCGGGTAGTATGGATCGCCTTCTGCCACAGGATACTCAAATACAATGGATGTCTTGTGGTGTTGCTGACCGGTCAAAAATTTAAACTCGGTGATCCTGGTATACGCATTGCTGTTCGGATAATTTACGGTGCCGGTAGGCTGGTAATTTTCCTTGTCGATGGTCTGGAAGTCAAATTCAATAGACCTGTAGGGCAGCTTGCCGTAACGGTAATCAAAGAAGCCGTCAATTGGCCCGGTATAAATAATTTTTTTATAGGCAATATGCTCTTTTACATCCCGGAAATCTGTGTTGAGCATGATGTGTATATTGGGATGCGCCAACATGTTTTCAAACATTTTGGTATACCCGTGCAATGGCATGGCCTGGTATTTATCGGTAAAATACCGGTTGTCTTTATTGATCCTGGTGGGTACGCGCGCCGTTACTGATGCATCCAGTTCAGAGGGGTCAAGATCCCATTGCTTTTGTGTATAGCCTTTAAAGAATTTTTCATACAATTCTTTGCCCACTACATTCAGCACCACATCTTCTGATGTAAGCACAGGATGCCTTTTTTCTGCTTTGGATTCCAGGAAACCTGTAACATCTTCAGAGGTGAAGTTAGCGCCGTAAAGCATGTTAATGGTATTCAGGTTGATAGGAATAGGCACCAGCTGGCCGTCAACACTCGCCAGTACATGATGCTCGTAAGGGCGCCATTCTGTAAAGCGGCTCAAGTAATTAAATACATCTTTGGAATTGGTATGGAAGATATGCGGCCCGTATTTGTGTACCAGTATGCCTGCTTCATCGTAATGGTCATAAGCATTGCCGCCGATGTGGTTGCGCTTGTCTATGATCAGCACTTTTTTATTCAATTGCGAAGCGAGCCTTTCTGCCAGAACACTTCCTGCAAATCCGCTTCCGATAATTAAGTAGTCGTACATTGTGAAGGTTTTAGTTTGTTAGTAATGTTTTTTATGTCTATTGCTTCTTCTATCAGCTTATTCATCTGCTCCCAGGTTCTGTCCCAGGATACATCTGCTAGAAACTCATCTGTTTCAGCCAGCCATCCGGCATCATCCGGGTTCGATAATATTTTTTCTCCGTATTTGATAAATTCATCTGCCGTATCAGCAATATCTACCAGCCCTGTTTCTGCATAAGGATGCACAACATCCGTAATCCTTGTAGAAATCACCTGTTTACCTGCTGCTAAATATTCAGGCGTTTTGGTAGGGCTGATGTACCTGGTAGATTCATTAATGGCAAATGGCATAATGGCTATATCCCAGGTGCTGATGTAGGCCGGCAGCTCGCCATAGGATTTCATGCCGAGATAGTGAATGTTTGCATGCCGCGGCAGGCTTGCTTCATCGATCTTTACAACCGGGCCTATGATCACTATCTGCCATTCCGGTTTCTTAACGGCTAACTCGCCAACCAGGTCAATGTCAAAACGTTCATCAACCACGCCAAAGAAACCTAATCTCGGGTGAGGGATATTTTGCTGGTCTGCGGGATCAATATGTGTATGCCTTGCTGTGTTAAAGTGCGCTTTGTCTATACTGCTGGGAAAACAATATATGTTTTGATGTTTATTCTTCTTTGCTTCGTATAGGCTTTTGCCGCCGGTAAATACAATGTCTGCTTTTTGCATCAATTCATTTTCCATATCGATCAATATCGGCGGTGCAAACTTAAAGGCCGACAATTCATCCATGCAATCGTAGACAATAAGTGTAGGCTTGAATGATGAGGTGAACAATAGTGCCATAGGTGAATAATACCAGAAAATATAATTCTTTATTTCAAAATCGCGGAATGCCTGCTGCGCAATAGCCTCCATACGCATATTATGATCACCGGTATCTGCGGTGTTTAAATGGGGTGTGATTACCTGTACTTTATCAGGCGCTTCATTACATGAATATCCATCCGGTTGCTCAGTAAACACGGGCTCTTCCACATAAAATACTCTATAGAGGTTTACAAACCTGCTGACAAGGTGCTGCGGTCTCTGATAAACAAAATTCCAGCGTAAGTGCGAAAAAACAATTAATTCCATAATCGTGTTTTAAATTTGTTTAAAATATAAAAATAAGTCTGCCTGGAAACTTTAAAAGAAAAGTCAGATTAAAGCAGTGATCTTTACAGTTAGATTAAATAGCATAAGTCAACTATCCTGCCAATTTTAATCACAAGATAGCATTTTTATACAATGAACTTGTTACTATGGTTTAATAAAATCTTTTTTTTTACATGCGAGGCTTGAGGCGTGATAAAAGGGTAGAAATAAATTTAGTAACGGTTTCATTACTGCTAATAAACAGTTTAGTTTTGCTGGGAAAATGCAAGCTTTTAAATAATTTTTATGAAATAGCCAGGAGTGGTTGTCACACCCGAAAATGATGATCATTTAGGCTATTCCATCTGACAAACAGAAAAATTAAAAAATAAACAGATGAAAATATTGTCTCTAAAAAATATTGCATTTGATAGGATTTATGAATCATTTAGCCAGGCTTTTGCTGATTATGAACTTCAACTAAACAGGCAGGAATTGCAAACAATGCTAAAAAGACGCGGTTTTGATCCGGCAATGTCCTTTGCAGCATTTCATGAAAATCAGATAGCAGCGTTTACTCTGAATGGAACCGGCAGTTTTAACGCAACGCCTACAGCATATGATACAGGAACCGGTACCATTATGAAATTTCGTGGACAAGGCCTTGCTACAAAAATCTTTGAGCATTCAATACCTCGTTTAGTACAAAAAGGCATCAGGCAATATCTTCTGGAGGTTTTACAACATAATACAAAAGCTTTATCGGTTTATACAAAGCTGGGTTTTACAATCACACGTGAATTTAATTATTATAAACAGTTCAATGAAGAGGTGCATGTTGGGCAAAAAACTTTTTATGCAAACGTTAAGCAGACAAAAATGGTTTTTCCGCAACTTATTTCCGGCTTTTGGGATTTTAGTCCCTCCTGGCAGAATAGTTTTGATGCGATAAAAAGGAATCCCGGAAGTTTTATAATGCTGAAAGCTTTTACAGCAAACATTCTTACAGGATATTGCGTTTTTGAGCCGGCTTCAGGAGATATAACTCAAATAGCTGTTCATGAAAACCACAGAGGCAAAGGTATAGGTTCTGCGTTGCTGGCTGAAGCTGTAAAGCTTAATAAAAGTAAGGTTATCAAAATGATCAATACTGATAGCACCTGTGCGTCAGTAAAAGCTTTTATGAAAGCTAAAAACATACCTTTAAAAGGGCAACAATTTGAAATGATTAAAATAATTCAGTGAATGAGTTATTGTATAGTGTTATTGTTTTAAACTAACTACAATTTTTGTTTAAGCCAGATTGGTTATTCTTGAGCATTTAGATGCACCTGGTATTAATATAGAAAATCTGGCGGCAGCATTTAATATGAGCCGTATCACTTTTTACAGGAAATAAAATCCCTTTCCGGCATGTCGCCTCACCAGATTGTCAATGTTACGAGGTTAAAGAAAGCAGCTGAAATGATGAGTAAGGATATTATGAATTTCCCCCCCAGTTCCAACGTATAGAAAATGATACCGAAAGCCGCCTACCGTTTTTATAAACGTATTTCGTTATTGAGCCAGGCAAAATAAAGTTACTAAGAACAATGCTGTTTTCAAGCAGGAGTATTTACTAAGCAAAATTAATTATATTGAGCAAGTTTGATTAATAAAAGGGAATGCAAGCAGCAAGATGTATTGACAAGAGAAGCCTGTTAAATATAAAAGCCCTGAAACGTATTGTTTTCAAGGCTTATACGATATGATGTGCGTCGGTAATGGTTTATGAAAGCTAAGAGTACAAACTTTTCCTAAATACTATTTTTTTTATTTAATGATTGTGTACCCACAAGGAAAAGGCCTTATTGATACACCCTTACATAATCTATTTCAAAGACAGCGTTTGTAAACGCCGCATCAAGCGCTCCTCCAAAATTGCCTCCTAATGCCATATTTAAAATAATAAAAAAATTGTTATTGAAGGGCAGTGCAACACTGTTCTTAATTGAATGTACAAGTTGTTCGTCTACATATATTTTTAATTGTTCCGGAGTCCATTCAACAGCGAACAGGTGAAATTCGGCTGCAGCATTGGTATATTTAATTTTGTTTCCATCTGCTGTTTCTCCAAATCTTCCCGGATAGTGAAAAGTAGCATAAATATATTCAGGATCACGGGTAAGATATTCCATAATGTCTATTTCTCCGCAGGCAGGCCAGCCAATGGATGTGATATTGCTACCTAACATCCAGATAGCCGGCCATACACCCGGAACACCTACAGGTAGTTTTGCCCTTACTTCTACCTTGCCGTATTTAAAATCAAATTTGCCTTGTGTCTTTAACCTCGCAGATGTATGCTGCTTGCCGCTATAGTCCTCTTTTTTAGCTACGATCTTTAACGTGCCGTTAGAAATGTAAACATTATCAAGCCTGTTGGTATAGTATTGCAGTTCATTGTTTCCCCATCCGTTGTCACCTGTTCCCTGATCATAATTCCATTTTGCAGGATTGGGTGTTCCAGGCTCATCGAATTCATCTGACCATACCAGTGATGCCACCCTGGTTACAACAATTTGCAAAGATTTAGAAACCGATGTGCCAGATGAGTTTTTTGCTTTCACATTTATAGTATAATTTCCTGATACAGGGTAAACATAGGTGACCTTGCCGCTTGTTGATGATTCATGAATGCCATTACCAAAGTCGAATTCATAGCTTGTAGCATTATTTGCCGTAGCTACAAAATTAACGCTCCCGTTATTTGCAGGGTGTACAGCAGCTGTTAAGGTAAGGTTTGACGGTGAAGGGTCTGCCTTAGATACACTTTTATTGCTGCATCCGAAAAAGAATACAGCAAAAAGGAAGAAAAAAGTCTTGATCATAATATTGTTCATTTAAATTTATTTCGCTTTAATTTTTACATACCACGCATTACCGTCTTTACCGATAGTTCTTAGAGACATTTGTGTGCCGGATCTGCTTAATATCTGGTATCTGTGAGTTCCGAGATATATACCCAAATGACCTTTAGCAGAAAAAATGATGTATTCTGTGTCTGCAGAGCCGTCGTAACTAAATGTTTCTGTGTAGGCCGCAGCTTTTGTCCCTGTTAATGTATAATCTCCTGTTCCTGTAAGCCCGGCATCAAAATCTTTAAGATATTCCTGCTTGCCGTACAATGAATTATTAGTAATGTGCGTAAAGGAATTTCCTTCTTTTTTAAAGACGTATTCATCATCATAAACTCCCAATCCGGACTTATCAAGCGGAGGTGCCGACCACCAATCCGGCGACAGGGATGTTGACGGGCCTACGCCGAAATGTGCAGGGGCAAGAGAGTCCACGACCCATATTTTAGAAGAATTGTTCGTAAGCATTTCTACCAATTCAGGATTGGCAACAAAGTCTCTTCTTATAGTAATCTTTTGCGAAGAAGTACTGGATATGCCGCCTCTGCCACTGGCAGTTACAGTAATGATAAAATCCTGCGTTCCTACATGTGTATATAGATGTGTTTGTGAATTCACCGTATTGGTCAGCGGTTCAGAACCATCTCCAAAATCTATCCTGTAATTAATAGCATTAGCAGACATTACATGCACGCTGACTTTGCCACTGCCATCTCCATTAGGATTAACTGTTGATTTGCCAGCTACCTGTATATCAAGTTGCGGCAGATCGGGGGCCGTCAGCGGGCCGAAGGTGTGGTCTTTTTTTTCACAACTGCTTATAAAGATTGTCATTAAAAGCAATATTAATTTTATGTAGTTCATGTGATATTTTTTATTTTTTAAGTTGCCACATGGAATAGCCTTTATTCATCTTTATGGCTATTTCATCGCATATGTTTTTATTAATTAGTTAGCGCAATGTCATCTATCAGGAAAGTATAATTGGCAGTTCCGTCACCTTTTGTACCGTTATCAAAAATCCATACTATTTTCTGGTAAGCATTGGCTGTGTTTATTCCCGAATAATCAAAAATTAGTTCTTCCCATTCATTAGCCTTTGTAGTCAGTACTTCTTTTTCGTAATAAATTCCACTGTTTTTAAGATTTTCAACTTTTAATAAAACTTTAGCGCCTATTCTTGGCGAGAATACTTTCATTTTAAAGATATTCTTTGAAAAGTCTATCGGGTCAGGCAACGTAAGTACACCCCCTCCCCATGGCTGTCCTGCATATTTTATCATTCTTAAAACCTTACCGGAACTGTTGATGCCATGCTGCTGTGGATTATCAATGATTGAGAGTTCGCCGCCATCGAATCCGGAGAGATCATATATCAGTGAAGTTGATTCAAAGGTTAAAGGAATTTTCACTGCAGGCATCTCATCATTCAGCGTACTTGCCTGTCTTATATCATCAAAATAAAACGTAAAGTTGGCAGACCCGTCTCCTTTTGTTCCTAATTCAAATATCAGTACAATGTGTTCATAGGTATTTTCTTTGTTTGCTCCTGTGAAGTCAAATCCTAATTCTTCCCATTCATTGGCTTTAGTAGTTGTTACGCTTTGTTCATAATTTTTATTGGGGTCGGATGCATTTTCTATTTTCAATAAAACTTTTGCACCTGCTCTTGGTGAAAATACTTTCATCCGGAAATATTTATTGGCCGATAAATCAACAGGGTTGCCAAGTCCGATCCAGCTTCCGCCCCATACTTCGCCCTGATTTTTTATCATTTTACCAACCTTGTTGCTCGTGTTGATTCCGGTTTTTGAAGGGTTGTCAACAACTGTGGCCTGCCCTCCGTCAAAATCATTAAATCCATAGGTAACGGTAGAAGATTCAAATGTAACAGGTAATACCAGTGGGTCTACAATATTCACAGTTGTTGAATAGTCTGCCGTAGCAGCACCGCCACTCAGCGCTATAACTTTTATCGTATAGGTTCCTGTTTTTTTATATTCATGTGTAAGCGTTTGGCCCTCTAAAAATGAAACAGGTATTTCATTTTCAACATCTCCGAAATAAACTTTAAAAAGTGTTTCATATAAAGCCGTTGCGCTGATGTTTATCTTCAATGCATTGCCGGGATTTTTAGCTACATTTACTACAAAATTTTCTGGCTTTCTAAAGGCAACAGTCAGCTTTTGAACAGCTTCTGTTGTTTTTCCTGTAAGATCATGGCCTATAATTTTAACATCAAAAATACCTTCAGGATATTTATGGCTGGTACTGCTTCCTGCATTTACTTTTGCAGGTTCTTTCGCAGCGTCACCAAAAAATATTTCGTAGAAAGCTGCACCTTTACCATTCGGCAAAATAGTCACCATGCCTGAATTATCTTGTGTAATATCATACATGGCTGTAATGTCAGCCGGAGCATCTCCTGTTTGTATAAAGCTCAGATCACCATTGCTAAATTTAGTACATCCTATAAGCATTAATGATGCGAGTTGTGTAATAACAAATATTTTCTTCATTGGGTTTACTTTTAATCATTATTAATGAGCCAACACGTCTGCATTCTCACCGATCAACTATTTAAGTTTAATAATTAGGATTCTGTGTAAGATTAGAAATATTGATCTCTTCCTGTGGAATAGGGAAAACTTCATGTTTGCCTGCTACAAATCCTAAGGTTGAAAGCGTTGTAGCTGCTTTCCCTGTTCTCACCAGATCAAAAAATCTCTCTCCGTCGCCTGCAAATTCCAATCTTCTTTCGTTCATAATAGCATCAAACAAAGCTGTTCCTGTTTGTACGATATTGTGTGCATCATCTTTAAAAGCCCTACGCCTTACCATATTCACATATTGCTGTGCCTTCAAATCATTTCCGGTTTTGTTATAAGCTTCAGCTGCCATCAGCAATACATCCGAATAACGGATAGTTCTGTAATTATTGAGATAGTTCAGTTCTATCTGTCCGGAAGTTTGTCCCTTTCTTGGCTGCAATTTATTGTTGTACAAGCCTGTGTTTTTATAAGGCGCTACCTGGTAAGTAACATTATAGGTAGGATGCGCATTTTTATATGCTTCAATATCAAGCAAGGTAGCGTCTTTTCTTTGGTCTCCGGCCTGGTAATTATTTGCAAGTGCTTTTGTAGGAAGGTTACTGCTCCATCCGGGCGCATAAGGCATTTCAGCGCTTCCGCTAATGCCTCTTACGCCTGCCTGCTGCACAGCATAATTACCCTGTCCGCGCGTAGGGCCGCCCCAGTTCCAATAGGGTGATGTATTAGAATATTGAATTTCAAAAACAGATTCGGGACCGTTTTCACCTGACACCAGGTAAATAGATGCATAGTCTTCCACCAGCGAATAAGCTTTGGAAGAAATAATATTTTCCAGAACAGGAATTGCATCGTTGTGTTTATGCTGATAAATATATACTTTGCCAAGCAATGCCTGTGCTGCATATTTGGTGATGCGCCCTTTTTGTACCTGCACATTTGGCAATACGCTTATTGCTTCCTGCAGGTCCTTCTCTATCTGTACATATACTTCAGCTTTGGGGGCCCTTGTGAGTTTCCTGGATTCTGATAGCGTTAATCTTTTATTTGTAAAAAGTGGAACATCGCCAAACATTTTTACCAAAGAAAAATAATAAAATGCTCTTAAAAAATAAACCTCTCCAAACAAGGCATCTTTACCTGCGAACTCAATGGTTTCGCCAGCCATGTTGGTTTGTTTATATTGCAATATATAATTGGCTCTGTTAATGCCTTCATAAGCAGATTGCCACAGATCGCGTAATGTAGAGTTCACGGGGTTTACAGTAAAGTCATCTATCTGTTGCAATGGTAGTATATCCGATGCACTTTCACCACCAGCAACTGCATCGTCTGAAGCAATATCCCCTACAGGAACCATCTGGTTCAGCCACTGAACAGGTGTATATACGCTTACAACCATTGACCGGTAATCGCTTTCTGATTTCAGGTAATCCTGGTCTGTTATTTTAAAATCGTCATGAGGGTTGTAATCTACCCATTTATTGCAAGAACCGACAAAGAACAGATATACTATAATTAAAGACGCGTTTATATATTTCATAATAAAAATTTTTAATGCTCGTAATTTGACAATTGATTTGTGTATGGAATTATGCTAAAAACATGTATGTGCATCATAGTTTAATATTTAAGCCTACAGAATAAGATCTTGCCTGCGGGTAAGTTCCGTAATCTATACCTGTACTCATTATGCCTCCTGAAATTTCAGGATCATAACCCGAGTAGTTGGTAAATGTAAAGGCATTTTTTACCTGCACATACAATCTCACCCCACTGAATGTATTGCGGAGCAATGCTTTTGGAAAATTATACCCCAACTGTATATTCTTGATCTTAACAAACGATCCGTCTTCCACGTAACGATCGGACACGCGTGCGTTGTTATTGTTATCGGTGAAAGAGTACCTGGGGTATCTTGCATCATTTGTTGTATTTGGTCCTGTCCAGCGGTTCAGGATATCCCTGGTTTTATTGGTATAGTTGGCATTTCTGTCATAAGCTTTGTAAATGTCATTGCCAACAGAAGCATAAGTAAAAACGGTAAAATCAAAGTTTTTATATTCCATATTTATATTCCAGCCTAATGTAAAATCCGGGAACGGGTTTCCTATTTTTGTCTGGTCTTGTGCATTGATAATACTGTCTCCGTTAAGGTCTGCGTAGCGTATATCTCCTGGCCTTGCGCCGTCCTGACGTGCCCAGTTGTTTACATCGTCTGCTGACTGAAACAGGCCGTTTGTTTTGTATCCATAAAAATATCCAGGCGGCATATCTTTTTCAAACACGGAAACCGTTTGAGACTGGCCATTAAAATAACTTCCGCCTACAATTCTTGCGGTACCGTCGTCATTAGTAGCTGTTACAAGACTTTTAACCGTTGTGAATGCCAGTGAAGTATTAAAGAGGAAATCTCTGCCAAGTTTCTCCCTGTAGTTTAGGCTTACGTCTATACCGCTGCTTTTTGTAGTGCCAATATTAGCAGTTGGTATGGGTACTGTGCCTAAGTATAAAGAAACGGAAGGAGTGAATAAGAGCCCATCAACATGTTTTTGATAATAATCAGCAGATAAAGAAATTTTATTTTGCAATAGGCTCATATCAAAACCCATGTTCACCTGGTTTTGTTTTTCCCATCTTAAAGCTGTATTGGCAGCTGAGCCTATGGTAGAACCCGGTATAAATAACTCTCCGAAAGTATATCCGTTACTGTTTGCCATTGGATCATAGCTGGGCCCGCCGGTAATGATAGACACCAGCTGAGGATTTACATTTTCATTTCCTGAGGAGCCATAGCTTCCTCTTATTTTCAAGAAATTGATAAAGTCAGACCTGAAGAAGTCTTCCTTTGAAACCACCCAACCTAAAGATCCGGCGAAAAAATTGCCGAATTTATTATCGGGACCGAATGCATAAGAGCCATCTCTTCTTAGAGAAAAAGAGGCAAGATACTTATCATTGTAGTCATATAATATTCTTCCGAAATAAGAGAGATTCTTTCTGAAATACTGATAGTAACTTCCTGTTACCGCGTTTGGATTATCGCTGGTATTTGCACCCGTTGCAGCGGTAAAGTCTGCAAAAATCCATGAATTGAAAGGAACGTCCTGTCTTGTGGCAGATGCAGCATTGCCTGATGTTTTAGCAATGGACATTCCCAGAACTGTCTCAAAATTATGTACGTTTTGTAACGTAAAATTATAGTTCGCAAAATTTTCAAATGTAAAATTCTGATTACTGTTTTTGGTATGGGACACCTGGTTGTGCCTTCCTTCAACTCTGTTACCGGCTGCGTCCATAGTATTTTCTACGTTTAGAGGTCCGTAAAATACCAGTGGAGTAAAGGACTTTGCATTATCGTCATATTTTTGTATAGCCGAAACGGGAAGTGAATTTGAGATTAGAAAGAATATCAAATTGTAATTCAGCTTTACCATACAACTTGTTTCCTGTGTTTCTGTTGTGTGTATTTTCCAATTTTGTAAGCGGATTAAACACCTCAGATAGTATGAGGCTGCTATAGCCGTAAGTACTTTTTACAGCCGGATCAGTGTTAAAAACCGATACAGTAGGATCAAAATTCAAAGCGCTTCCCAGGATACTGTTGAAAGAATTCTCCTGCACACCTCTGCTGTTGAGTAAAACATACGTGTTATTAAGTATGAGTTTTAATTTAGATGTAATCTTAAAATCCATGTTAGCGGTGAGGTTTGTTCTGTTGAAACGCGATTTATCGTATCCGCCAACAATACCTCCCTGACTTAAATAACCGGCAGAGAGGAAATAAGATACATTATCACTACCTCCTCGTAAGCCAAGATTATAAGTCTGATCTGACGGAGTTTTAAACACCTCCTTCTGCCAATCCGTTCCTTCCCCCATTAAAGACAGGTCGGGAAATATGATATTGCCGCCACTTGCCACACTGCCTTCGTTTATCATTCCGGCATATTCACCTGCATTCAACATATCTATTTTTTTCACTACTTGCTGAATGCCATAGTTAGCAGAAAAAGTTATTTCAGGCTTCGGATTTTTTCGGCCGGACTTTGTCGTTACAACAATAACGCCGTTTCCACCTTTTACGCCATAAATAGCTGTAGTTGCAGCATCTTTCAAAACGTTTATATTCTCAATATCAGCAGCATTAATAGAATTGAAATCATTTAATGATTGCGGCACACCGTCAATTATAACCACAGGATCAGTGCCTGAAAAAGAAGGAATGCCTCTCACGAGCACTGTTGGTTTAGACCCGGGAGAACCAGATTGAATGATATTGACACCAGCGGCCCTGCCTTGTATGGCCTCTTCCGGACGTGCCGGTCTGAGTCTTTCAATATCTGCACTCTTTATAGTGGCAACAGCTCCCGATACATTCGTTATTTTCTGTGTTCCGTAGCCGATTACTACCACGTCTGAAAGTTCGGTATTAACCGATGGTGTCAGGACAATGGTGATATTCTTTTGCTCGCCAACAGTTATAAATTCGGTATTATACCCTACGTAAGAAATTTCAAGTACTTCCGAAGGAGCAGCAGAAATGCTGAAAATACCATCGGCATTTGTAAAGGTGCCTGCACTGGTGGCTGCATTCTTTATAGTGGCTCCTGAAAGCACTTCATTGATCTCATTTTTTACGACACCGGAAATAGTCTTTTGCTGACTAAATACAGTAGCCGGAAACAGCAGAACAGCAAAAAAACCGAGTAAAAAAGTAGTGGATACGTTTCTTAAATAATGCGTTTTTTGATTAATCATACTATAAATTTTTAACAGTGATATGTATATGCTCGGTAAGCATTACTCCACAAATGTAAGATCAACTAACGTTCAATGTATATTTCTTTAACACTACAATAACACTACAATAAAAATATTTTTGATTGATTATCAATAGTTTAAAACTAAACAATCAAATTGTTGAATCTTTTTTATAATTTTATTGTTTAAAAAAATGTGATTATTGTTATGCAGAGAGTAATGATTCTTTTTGCGCTTTTGCTGTTGAATACCAAACAAGTTTCCCCGCAGAACACTATAGGCATTCCCAAGATTATTAACTTTTCTCATGAACAAATGTCTGCCGGCACACAAAACTGGGCTATAGACCAGGACAGATTTGGAACTATGTACGTGGCAAATAATCGTGGTTTAATCACGTACAACGGCAAAGAGTGGAAGCTTTTCAGATTACCACATAAAACAATAGCCCGCTCAGTATTAGTGCATAGCTCCGGAAAAATATTTGTAGGGGGGCAGGACGAATTTGGCTATTTTTTTCCTGATGAATCCGGTACTTTAAAATTTCATTCGCTGAACCAATTAGTTCCAGACAATGAAAAAGAGTTTGGCGATGTGTGGAATATAGTTGCACAGAACCATATTGTTTTTTTTCGTACGGGTAGCAGGATATTTGTTTATGATGGCAAATATATAAAAAGCTATGAAGCAAAAACAGGCAGTGAATGGGCAAATATGTCTTCGTGTTTCGGAAAAATATATGCATGCGACTTTCAAAATACCTTATTTCAATATATAAGCGGAAAATTCCTTCCGGCTGCCTCCTCAACTTCAGGTATTGGAAATGTCAGAAACATTTTAGAGTACGGCAAAGATTCTATGATGATCACAACGCTCAAAAGCGGTATATTTATCTATACCGGGAGTAAATTCTATCAATTGCCCATAGATAAAAAAATTATCAGCAGCCAAATATATTCTTCCGCGAAAATAAATGATGAGATGTACGCTTTGGGAACTGTCTCCAACGGTGTGTATTTTATAAATAAAAACGGGTACACAATAAGGCACATTTCGGCTTCCAATGGTCTAAGCAATAATATTGTATTGTCTGTATTTATCGATAAAGAGAAAAATATATGGACCGGACTTGATGACGGGCTCAGCCTGATCAACAGCAATTCTGCATTTCAATATATTCATGTAGGTGTGAATAGTACAATAGCTTCTTACGCTATTAATGTTTTTAAAAATAATCTGTATATAGGCACATCCGACGGTCTGTTTTTTTCTAAACTCACTAAACCGGCAAAAGAAGATCTAAGCTTTTCACAGGGCTCTTTTGAAAAGATACCAGGGACAGATGGGCAGGTTTGGAGTTTGGAAAGTATAGGCAATAAATTATTTATGGGACATCACGAAGGGGCTTTTATCATAGACAAAGAGCTAACTTCAATTTTCCACAATGGTGCATGGATATTCAGGAAGCTTCCAGGAAAAAATATTGTTACGGGTTCTTATAAAGGGTTGTATTTTATAAAAGGACAAGACAGCAATTTATCAATTTTCAATCATTATCATCAGGATGTTGAATCACTTAGATTTGTTGAGATAGACTCTGTGAACAGAACTATCTGGGCCTCGCATCCCATTCGCGGTATTTATAAGTTCAGCACCGACAGCTCACTGCAACAAATACGCTCAATGGAACTGCTTGACAGTAAAGCCGGACTACCTTCCGATTTGGAAAATTTTGTATTTAAAATTGATTCCCGTGTAATTTTTGCAACGCAGAAGGGCATATATCTATATAATTTTAAAACCAAACGTTTTAGTCCGCATCCTGAATTTATCTTCAATGTCGGAAAAATGCCCATTTTCTATCTACGCCAGGATAGTGACAATAAAATCTGGTTTGTAACAGACAATAAAGTGGCAGTGCTTGATCGACGTATGAATAAGGTAACCTTCTTGCCGGAATTGACTGATAAATTAGTTGCCGGATTTAATTATATCTATCCGCTTAACAATAAAAATATTTTTTTCGGTTCTAACAGTGGTGTTATACACCTCAACTATGATCTTTATAATGCTTTAGAAAGTTCTCCGGAAATCCTGTTCAATAAAATTATCAGTATTGGTGCAGGCAAAGATTCCCTTATTCATAACGGATATTTTATAAGTAACCATATCATAACGGCGAAGCAGGCAGAAGAAAATATACCGGAACTGCCGCCTAATAATAACTCTATTCACTTTGAATACGCTTCCAGCAATTATATAAATAATAGCAATGTTCAATATGCTTATAAGCTTGAGGGTTTTGATACAGAATGGTCAGAATGGTCCGTTAAAAATGAGAAAGACTATACGAATCTTCCTCATGGCAGATACATTTTTAAGGTAAAAGCTAAAAACAATTTGAGGAAAGAATCTCCGGAAATAGCTTACAGCTTTTCCATAAGGCCTTTTTGGTATCAGACAGTGCTTGCCAATATCATCTATGCTATCTTTTTTATACTTGCCATTTTTGCAGTAATCAGGGGAGTACGCAGAAAACTTATAAGAGAAAGAAAAAAATTCGAGAAGGAACAACAGCAAATGAAATACCTGCATGAGTTAGAAATTGAACACAATGAAAGGGAGATCATCAATTTGAAAAATCAAAATCTCGAAACGGAAATAAAATATAAAAATAAAGAACTGGCAACTATTACAATGAATCTTTACAAGCGTAGCCGCTTACTTACCAAATTGCGTGAAGACATTACAAGCGCTTCAAAAAAACTATCAGAGAAAGAGCAAAGAAAAGATTTGACAAAAGTAATAAAACTGATCTCAGAGACTGAAAAACAAAATAATGACTGGGAACAATTCTCCATGCATTTTGATGATGTGCATAATAATTTTCTAAAAAGAATGAAGGAAAACTACCCGGAACTTACGCCAGCCGATCTTAAAATTTGTGCTTATCTTAAAATTAATTTGTCGTCTAAAGAAATAGCCCAGATCCTCAGCATTTCTTTGAAGGGCGTGGAGATAGCTCGTTATCGTTTACGAAAGAAGCTGAATTTGCCCACGGGCGTAAATCTCGTTTCTTTTTTGAATGAAGTTTAAATCGTTGACTTTATTAGGATCACTCTCTTGACCGACTGTGCAATGTAGCCTGCACTACTACTCCGCCAAGTTGCCGCCGCTGCTTCTTCTTCCATAACCACATCGCTTAATGGATGGAGCAGGTTAATGTACGATGTTAACTTCCCGAATGGATATGTTTGTTGATTGAAAGCTTTCCTAACATTTTATATCCATTTATCCGGTTATCGTAAAACTGATACTACCTGGATGATTGTCTTATTGCCTTTCTTGCTAATATTATATGAACAGTTGCTTGCGATTTCCCTAATGGCATACTTTAAAATTTTGTTTTCTGCACTCCTTTAATAATTCTAATAGGCATAAGCTCATTGTTGACTCATTAAGTGTATAGATGTAAGATTTATGTAAGTGCTAAAATGCATAAAAACTGCTAAAAAATGATACAATTCGTCAAGCTGTTTAATTAATATTAAGTCAATTTTGAGTGTAATTATAAAAATTATAACAAAAAAGGTCTACAATGTTTAAATTAAATGTTAGCAAATCGTTTATGCTTTTCTTTAATTTTCTATTAGGAGGCATACTCATTTGTTCCTGTAACAAGCAAGAGCAAAGTACTAAAGTACTTCAGCCTTATGATCCTGCTAAACCTGTTACTATACAAAAATTCACACCTGATAGCGGAGGTGTAAGCACGCAAATGATTATTTACGGTGAAAATTTTGGTACTGACACTTCTCAGATCAAAGTATTTGTCAATGATAAGCCGGCGCCGGTTATCGGTTCCAGCGGAACGGCAATTTATGCTTTAGTGCCATCACGTGCAGGTATTGGCCCGGTAAAAATAGTAGTGGGTGCGAAGGGATCTTCAAAAGAGGTTGTTTCTACTACAAATTTCACTTACATATTCAGGCCGGCTGTAAGCACCTTAGCAGGATTTACCGATAAAGATGGCAGAACGGCAATTGTCGATGGGCCAATTGAAAAAGCTCAGTTTGAAGAGCCATACTGGCTGGAGTTTGATCAGCATAAGAATATCTATTTATTGGAAGAATACAGAGGGTTGAGGATGATCGATTCTGCACTTACGACCGTAACCACCAAGTTTAGAACAGGTAACGGCTGGGGAAGGCCCAGGACAATTTCATTTAATCCGACCTATGATACAATGTATTTAACCAATGATGCAGACAACTGGGACGAGCTTGCAGCAGTGATTGCAACCAAGGGAGATAATTTTAGCAGGTGGAATGCGCTGATTTTTAGCAAGCAATGCAATGGTGGCGATGTGCAGCCGCAAACCGGGGACTTTTTCTATAACTCTTATTCTAATGGACAGGTTTTTAAATGGAACAGGACTACCCGAACATCAACAGAACTCTACAGGGTTGGCGATAATCAATGGGAGTTTAACATACAATTTGCTCCAAGTGGAGATTTTGCGTTAATGGTATCAAGAAATAGAAACTATATACTAAAAGCCCGTTACAATCGGGAAACCCGGGTTTTGGAGCAGCCGGTTCTGTTTGTTGGCAGGATCAATAATCAAGGATATAAAGATGGCGTGGGAGCAGATGCTATGTTCAGAGAACCCCATCAGGGAGCTTTCGATGAGTATGATAATTTTTATGTCTGTGATGTTTTCAATCACTGTATACGCAAAGTAACTCCTGAAGGAATTGTAAGCACATTTGCAGGGAGACCCGAAAGATACGGATATGCAGACGGGGCCTTGAGGGATGCTCAATTTGATCAGCCTAACGGTATTATTTATGATAAGGAGCAGGGAGTATTTTATGTAGCAGATATGAAAAATCGCCGCATCAGAAAAATTGCAACCGAATAGCGTCTCACTTATTGATTAAAAAGCTATAAAAACGCCATATAATATTGAGATGTGCATGCTGTGATTTTTTATAGCAGAAAAAACATAAAAGATATAAAATGAAAAAATATATATTCCTATTAGTATTGCTTCTATTATCAGCAACTTCTGAAATGCTAAGAGCCCAGGATGTCTTAAAAGTAACAGGTACAGTTACAGATGAAACAAACGCAACTATTGCAGGAGTCAGTATTGCTGTTAAAGACAGGGTTACCGGGACGATTACCAATGAGAACGGGCAATACAATCTAAAAGCCGAGCCGAACAGTACGCTCATTTTTTCGCATGTCGGTTACCGCACTCAGGAGGTGAAGATTGGTACAAGAGAATTGGTAAACATTGTAATGATCGCATCGGATTCAAGCGTTTTAAACGAAGTTGTTGTTACTGCAGCAGGCGCACAACGCAAAGCAACCGTAGTAGGCGCTATTACAACGGTTGATGTAGACCAGCTTAGAACACCTACTTCCAATATCACGAATGCTTTGCAAGGAAATGTGGCAGGTATTATTGGTATGCAGCTGTCCGGGGAGCCAGGAAATAACCAGTCTGAATTTTGGATACGCGGTATATCAACCTTTGGGGCAAGTCAATCTGCCCTGGTACTGGTTGATGGATTCGAACGTCCTTTTAATGAAATTAATATAGAAGATATACAGTCCTTCTCTGTATTAAAAGACGCATCTGCCACCGCGTTGTACGGATCTAAAGGTGCAAACGGAGCAATACTTATAACCACCAAAAAAGGAAAGACCGGGAAAATAAATATTGAAGGAAAGGCAGAATACGGATATTCTACGCGTACGCGTACGCCTGAATTTGTGGACGGCTATACTTATGCAAAATTAGTAAATGAAGCGAAGATCACCAGAAACCAAGAGCCCTTATATAGTGAGACGGAATTGGAATTGTTCAGGGAAGGTTTAGACCCGGATCTTTATCCCAACGTAGACTGGCAGAAGAAGATGCTAAGAAATGGCGCCAACAGGTACAGAGCATCTATAAACCTGGGAGGGGGCGCTACCATTGCCAGATATTTTGTATCGGCAAGCTATGTAGATGAAGGGGGTATGTACAAATCGGATAATTCGTTGAAAGACTATAAGACCAATGCACATATGAACAGGTGGAATTACAGGGTAAATTATGATATGGATATCACCAAATCAACTACACTGGCATTGGGTATTGCAGGCTTTTTGGAGAAACAGAATTTTCCCGGGCTGAATGATCAGAACATCTGGTTTTCTTTATTGGGTCAAAATCCTGTTTCCATCCCTTTTATGTATTCCAACGGCCTGGTGCCTGCTTATGGTACCGGTAACAGAACCAATCCCTGGGTATTAGCTACACAGACCGGTTACCGCGAGTACTGGCAGAATAAGATGGAAACCAATGTTATTTTAAACCAGCGATTAGATATGCTTACGCAAGGGCTTCGTGCCACAGCACGCATTGCATTTGATGCAGACAGCAAGAACAACATTAACAGGAAAAAATGGCCTGAACAGTATAGCGTAGAAAGAAGGCGCGATAGAAACGGGAATCTTATTATGCACAGGGTGTCCACCGAATCTTTAATGTTTCAAGAAAGTTACTCTGAAGGAGAAAGAGTCTACCAGGGAGAGCTGGAGCTGAACTATGGAAGAAACTTTGCCAATAAGCACAATGTGGAGGCTTTGATAAAAACTTTTGCCAGGGAAGTGAGAATGACCCAGAATGTAGGTACTGATATCAAAAATGGTATACCCCATCGTAATTTGTCTTATTCCGGGCGTGCCATGTATGGGTATAGAAACAGGTATCTTGCCGAATTTAACTTCGGATATACCGGCTCTGAAAATTTCAGAAAAGGTCATCAATTTGGCTTTTTCCCGGCAATAGCGGTGGGTTGGAATGTTGCTGAAGAAAAATTTATTAAAGACAATATTGGCTGGTTAGACTTGTTCAAGATACGTTATTCTATAGGCGAAGTAGGCAATGATTATTTTGGCAACAACAGGTTTGCTTATTTAAGCTCAATAGACTATAGAAGAAATGATAAAAATGAATTGATTCACCATTTTAATTTTGGAGAACCGGGTAATCCTAATACTTATGCACCTTTAGGCTACACCCAGGTAGCTTCAGATGCGCTTACCTGGGAAATTGCCCGCAAGCAAAACCTGGGTTTAGATGTAAATATACTCCAAAACATGCTCTCTTTTACTATAGATATTTTCCAGGAAACGCGTAGCAATATTTATATGATAAGAGGACAATTGCCCCTTGTTTTAGGAATACCTGAAAGGTGGGTTGACCCGCAGGGAGCCCCTGGAGGATATTGGGAAAGGATTTTGCCCTGGGCAAATGTGGGTAAGATGGATAACAGAGGATTTGATGGACGCATTGAGTTTAATAAAAGACTCGGAGAAGTTGGTTTAACGCTAAGAAGTAATATTACTTATTATAAGAATCAGGTTCTTGCCAGAGACGAGCAGGAAAACTACTATCCTTATTTAATGCAGGAAGGCTTTAGAGCAGAACAAAGCAGAGGCCTAATAGCGTTAGGCTTATTTAAAGACTACGAGGAAATAAGAAATAGTCCAAGGCAAACCTTTGGAGCTTATATGCCCGGAGACATAAAGTACAAAGATGTAAACGGTGACGGCGTTATTAATGGGGATGATGTGGTGCCTATCGGCGCCAGCCACAGGCCTGCAGTTGAATACGGTATGGGCATGTCTGTTTCCTGGAAAGGTTTGGACGTGAATCTGTTATTTCAGGGAGCCGGCAGATCTACCTATTTCCTGAATGGACCAACTGTCTATCCGTTTATTGAGGGCGGCTGGGGAAATATCCTAACAGAAGTAACGTCTCCGGGCAGCAGGTGGATATCAAGGGATATTTCAGGAGATCCTGCTACCGAAAATCCGAATGCCAAATACCCGAGATTAAGTTATGGTGGCAGTCCCAATAATTATCGCGCATCTACATTCTGGATGCGAGATGGTTCTTATCTGCGTTTCAAAACATTAGAAATGGGTTATTCTGTTCCAACCAGAATTGTTAACAAATTAGGCTTATCAAGTTCCCGTATTTATTTACTGGCTTATAATCTACTGGTTTGGGATAAAGTAAAAGTTTGGGATCCGGAAATGGCCAGCTCAGACGGCACACGTTACCCTTTGCCCAGAACATTAACCGTTGGCTTAAACTTTAAATTTTAATCTAAAATACCTTATATAATGAAACAATATTTTTTTTATTTGTTGTGCATTCTTACGGTTGTATCCATCAGTTCTTGCAGGAAGTATATGGATATGGAACATTTCTTCAAAGATAGATTGAGTATTGATACCGTATTTGCAAGGAAAGATTACTCAGATCAATGGCTGGCAGATGTATACACACATTTGAGAGGAGAAAATGCAGATGTGAGCAGTAAGGGTAACACTCCATTTAATCTGATATCTGATGATATGTTTTTCGGTGACAGGGGAGATATATATGATTGGAGAAGTATTAAAACTTATAAAAACGGCGAATACGATGAAAACCTTATTCAAGGTTCATGGGGATCTTGCTACCAGGGAATCAGGAAAGCAACTATTTATATTTACAACATTGATCGCAACCGCCAAATGTCTAAAGAAGAAATTGCCGACGGCAAGGCCCAGGCCCGTTTTCTGCGGGCATATTATTACTGGTTATTATTGCGTAAGTATGGCCCTGTGCCTTTGATACCGGATGAGGGAGTAGATTATACTCAAAGCTACCAGGACCTGGCCTTTGCCAGAAATACTTATGATGAGTGTGCAGGTTTTATATCAAAAGAACTTGCTGTGGCAGCAGTTGATCTTCCATTAACCCGTACTAACAGGGAGAAGGTAAGGCCTACCAAAGGCGCTGCTCTTGCGGCAAGGGCTAAAGTTTTACTATATGCTGCAAGCCCGCTTTTTAACGGTAATACGGAGATGGCAGAACTTACAGATGACCAGGGTAAACCATTAATACCTGCTCAATACAATGAAGAAAAATGGGCAAGAGCCGCCGCTGCTGCTAAGGATGTCATAGATTTAGGTGTTTACAAACTTTTTACAGCGCCTTTTAATGCTACAGATCAGGGGCCGGCACAACCGAAAACAATTGTTCCTCCCTATAACGCAAAACATTCAAATGCAAGCTTCCCTAAAGGATGGAAAGATATTGATCCGTTTGAATCTTACAGGCAGTTATTTAATGGTGCACTAACTTATTCTGATAACCCCGAGTTGATTTTCTCAAGAGTTACGGAATTGGGAGGAGAAGATATCAGAGAACTGGGAAATCATCAGTTTCCTTTATCAATGGGCGGATGGAATGCACATGGATTAACGCAAAAACAGTGCGATGCCTATTATATGAATGATGGCGGTGATGTACCGACTAACCCAAGGGTACAGGGGTATACAAAGAATGATGTTGATCATTTACCTTTACCGGAAGGTGTATCTCTTCAATATGCCAATCGCGAACCCAGATTTTACGCTTCGGTTGCTTACAATGGCAGTATCTGGTTCAGATTAAGCGTATTAGATGCAAACGAAAGGAAAAAACAGATTTTTTATTACAGGGGCCTGCCTGATGGTAAGTCTCCGGCCACGCCGCAGTTTCATATAAGAACAGGAATCGGCATTAAAAAGTACATACATCCCTTAGACTCTTACAATTCATCGCTCCAGGGCTCATATGTAGTTCCTAAAATAGAACCTGCTATCAGGTATGCAGAAGTATTGTTTATATATGCAGAAGCGCTAAATGAATTGAATGGATCGTATACAATTCCTGACTATACAGGAAAAAATACACATTCTATTGGCAGAAATATCCAGGAGATGAGCAGCGCCATCAGTCAAATACGCATAAGAGGCGGAGTTCCGGATTTTAGTGAGGCAATTTATAATTCAAAAGAGCTGTTTAGAAAATCTTTAAAAAGAGAGCGGCAGATAGAGCTAATGGGAGAAAATCACCGTTATTATGATTTGAGAAGATGGAAAGACGCGCCGGTAGAGGAAGGAATGCCTATCATGGGTTGTAACATGGATATGACAGCCGCTCAACGCGACCAATTTCACACGCCGATAGTTATTTCTTCTATACCCACCATTTTTGTGAAAAAGATGTATTTGTGGCCGATTGCTCATGAAGAACTAAGAAGAAATAAAAGGCTGACTCAAAATCCCGGCTGGACTACTCCTTATTAAACAACAATAAGAATAATACAATAAGCTGCGATTCAATTAAACAATATTCTACCGGAAATGATTTTTAGTGAATCCCATGTAACAAAGACAAATAATTAAAATATACAAAAAATGAAATAACCATAAAGATTAAGCATCTATACCAACCGGGAATGAGTATTGAATCTAAAATATGGTTATTCCATGTGACAACTGAAAAACAAATAAATATATACACATTAAATCTCCATGAACGATAAAATAGCCCACTAACCGGGGATAATAAAATTTCGATAATCAATAAATTATAAAATTTAAATATGAAAAAAGCTCATTTATATCTTCTGTTTATCCTTATTACAACCGTATCCTGTAATAAAGAATGGGAAGAAGAATTGTACAATAAGGATGTTTCTTTTGTGAGAAATGGCGTGGTAAATGTATATGCCAAATATAAAAGCCAGGGAGGAGTAGTTCCTGTTAAAGTTCCCGTACTACTTAGCGGTTCAACAGGAAATAATGAAGATATACAAGTGACCATCGCTATTGACAAAGATACTTTGGATAACCTTAACTTTGACCGCTTTCGTTTGCGAAAAGATCTGTATTTTATAGAACTTCCCGAAGGAAATTATTCTTTCCAATCAATGACCACGACTATTCCAAAGGATTCCTTAGAAGGTTTTTTTAATTTGAATTTAAGACTGGAAGGAATGGATATGATTAATAAATATATACTACCCTTGAAAATTACTGCTACTTCCAAAAGTAATGTAAATACCAGGAGATGGTTTAGTAAATCATTAATGCAGATCATTCCTTTTAATGATTATTCAGGAGTATACTCAAATGCAGGCCAGATGTGGAACAGAGACATTCCTGAAAACAAGCAGACAGCTTTGTCTGTAGGCACCCGCACCGCATGGGTAGTCAATGAAAACACAGTTTTCTTTTTCGCCGGTGTATTGGAGGAAGAAGCATTTGAAAGAGCAAAATATAAAGTATATGCAAAATTTAATGCAGACAGTACAGTATCTTTATGGTCAGATAATTCAGCAATCAATTTCTCCCAAAAACGTGGTACCTACACAATTAGTAAAAAGATGGATGAGGTACAGCCTTATCTAGAGAAAACCTATGTAACCATGAACCTTGAGTATTGGTTCAGTGATTTATCAAATCCGGAATATCCTATAAACTACAGATTTACCGGTCCGATGACACTTGAAAAAGTCAAAAATATACAAATACCCGAAGAAGATCAGCAGGTGCAAATGCCGTAATCTCTTTTAGAATAATATTATCAGCATGAAATAACCAGAAAGATTAGGAATCTATACCAACCGCGAATGAATATTAATCTAAAAAATGGTTATTCCATGTGACAACTGAAAATAAATAACTATATACACATGAAATAACCATAAAGATTAGGAATCTATACCAACCGGGAATGATAATAAAGAATTAAGGTTTTGGTTATTCCATGTGACAACTGAAAAACAAATAAATATATACACATGAAAAAATATATCACACCTTTAATAATCATCTGTACATGTATGTTGGCATTTTCAAGCGTTACTATTGCTCAGAATGCTTTAATGAATATGCAGAAATTTGAAGGTGTATGGCAGGTAAGCATGCAAAACACCAATACGGCCACTAAATTTATGTCTCCGGTAACAAATGATTTTAAAATATTTTATGCTAACGGTTCATTTAAACATATTGTTTATAGCAAACATAATTATGTTGAAGTTTCAAGAGGTAATATAAGCATAACATCCGATTATATTTATACAGAGGAACTAGATAAACATATAGGAGCACCCAATGTAAAAAAAAGGCTATGTTATCTATAAGTTTCTTGATAAGGATACCTTTTAATGAAATGGTCCTTATCATCCTTCAGTGGTTAAGAGCTTTATGAAAGAGTAAAATAAATTTAATTAACTAAACACAATATATAACAACACGACAAGTAATTATCATGACAAATCTTTTTAAGCAAAAACGTTTTTTTCTTTTCTTTTTGTATGTATTATCGACAGTAGGATTGTATGCTCAAACTCAGAAAGCGCCTGCATATCCGCTAATTATGCATGACCCGTATGTAAGCATCTGGTCCTTTACTGATGAACTGAATGCATCTGCTACTAAACATTGGACGGGCACAGATCAATCATTAACCGGCTATGCAAAAATAGATGGTAAAATTTACCGTTTCATGGGTAGCGAACTAAAAACTTTTGATAAAGTAATTCCTACAACAGAAGAAGGAACCTACGCTTCTCTCTATACAGAAAAAAAGCCAACCGGCAACTGGACAGACCTAAACTATCACCCACAGGGTTGGAAATCCGGTAAAGGAAATTATGGAGATAAAGCGTATAAAGCCAATACATCCTGGACTTCTGATAACCTATGGGTTAGAAGAGAATTTTCTTTATCGGACAATAATATTAAAGGTTTACACCTGAAGATAGATTACGACGACAATATAGAAGTCTATCTGAACGGCACAAAAGTACACGCACATCAGGGCTGGGTAGATAAATATATTTATATCCCCATCAAAGATGCCTCTTCCATACTAAAGAAAGGAAGGAATGTGTTGGCTGTGCATATTAAAAATACGGCGGGTGGACAACATCTAGATTTTGGCCTTGTAAAAGAGAAAGAGAATGCTTTACTGGCAAATATTGCGAATGCGGTACAAAAAAACCTATCATTGAAAGCCACTCAAACGGAATACAACTTTATTTGTGGTCCGGTAAATCTTACTGTTACCTTTTCATCACCGTTGATTATAAATGATCTTGATTTGCTCGCGCGTCCTGTTTCTTACATTACTTTTCATACGAAATCTAACGATGGCAAAGCGCATAAAGTAGAAATACTTTTCAATGCATCATCAAACCTTGCGGTAAATACGCCTTCGCAGGAAGTTACTGCAAACAAGTACGCTACAAAAAACTTATCTGTTCTAAAGGCAGGCACAGTAGAACAACCGGTATTACAAAAAAAAGGCGATGATTTGAGGATAGACTGGGGTTATCTGCATGTAGCAGCTCCTGCAAATGTATCCACATCACAATTTATTGCTACTTCGGAAAATGATGTATTAAGTATTTTCACTAAAGCAAAAAAAACTGATGCATTATCAAAACAAAATGGCAGGCAATTATCATTGGCGACTGTGCTAAATTTGGGCAATGCAAAATCAGCAACAGAAAAAATATTGATTGGTTATGATGACATATGGTCTATACAATACTTCGGAGAAAATCTTCGACCTTGGTGGAATAAAGATAATAAAACTACAATCGAAACACAACTGGAAGCGGCCAATACAGATTATGCAGCTACAATGAAAAAGTGTAATGACTTAGATGCACGTATTTATAATGATGCGTTTAAAGCAGGTGGTTTGAAGTATGCGCGACTTTGCGAAATGGTGTACCGCCAGGTAATGGCTGCCCACAAGTTAGTAGAAAGTCCGCAAGGGCAACTATTATGGCTCTCAAAAGAAAATTTTAGTAATGGCTGTATTAACACGGTAGATCTTACATACCCATCTGCACCACTATACCTGGTATACAACCCTGAGCTTGTAAAAGGGATGATGAATGGAATATTTTATTACAGTGAAAGTGGTAAATGGGCGAAACCTTTTGCTGCACACGATATAGGTACTTATCCTATAGCCAACGGACAAGTTTATGGAGAAGATATGCCTGTAGAGGAGTCAGGCAACATGGTCATTTTGGCGGCAGCTATTGCTAAGGTGGAAGGCAATGCGAAATATGCTGAAAAGCATTGGCATACATTAACCACCTGGACAGATTACCTGGTTAAAGAAGGTTTTGACCCGGCCAATCAATTATGCACGGATGATTTTGCCGGCCATATGGCACGCAATGCGAATCTTTCTTTGAAAGCTATTATGGCTATTGAAGGCTATGCAATGCTGGCAAAAATGTTAGGCAAGAATGAAGTGTACAATAAATACCACAATATTGCAAAAAGCATGGTGCCTGAATGGATGAAGCTTGCCGATGATGGCGACCATTATACTTTGGCGTTTGAGAAAAAAGGTACATGGAGCCAGAAATATAATATGGTATGGGACAGGGTTTTAGACTTTAATATATTTCCAAAATCCGTTGCCGAAAAAGAAATGAAATTCTATCTGCAACATCAAAATAAATTTGGCCTGCCGTTAGACAGCCGTAGAACATACACGAAAAGCGATTGGATCATTTGGACAGCCTGCCTTACAGGAGATCTGAATCATTTTAAAGCCCTCACAGATCCGGTATATGTATTTGCTACGCAAACTCCGGACAGAAAACCTTTTGGAGATTGGCATGAAACTACTGACGGACGTAAAGAAGGGTTCCAGGCCAGAAGTGTGCTGGGCGCCTATTGGATGAAAGTACTGGATCTGAAACTAAACAGGTGATATTATTAATTTCTTTTTTCAAATATTAATGCATAAATCTTATCGTGGCATTTTGAAAAAGATTCATTCCCTGATCAGCTTTGTATTATTTAGGTCGATGGATGCTTTACTATTTTGTACGATGAATCATCTTAGCAAATATTAATCAAATAAAAAATAATTTCTGCGTGAAAAAAATACTTTCTATATTTCTTTTCTCAAGTTTGTTTTCATGTTGGGCTTATAAAATTTCTGATAAACATGCACAAATCTCCGTGGTTGATAAACCGGATATCACAAAACGAAGCAATAATTATTACAGCAATAGGGAGCCGCTGTTGCAGAATGCTTTTATAAAGCTGCCGGTAACCTCCATTCAACCCATGGGCTGGCTTCATGAATATTTGCAAAGACAGAGGAGCGGACTTACCGGTAATCTTGGAAACATCAGCGCCTGGTTGCAAAAAGAAAATAATGCATGGCTTTCCAAAGATGGTAAAGGAGAATTTGGTTGGGAAGAAGTGCCTTATTGGTTAAAAGGCTATGCGAATATCGGCTACATTCTAAGAGATAAGGCTATGATTGATGAAGCAAAGATTTGGATAGAAGGCGTTTTAAACAGCCAGCGCGCAGATGGAAATTTCGGGCCTACTTCAGTTGATAAAAATAATGCTGAAGATTTTTGGCCTAAAATGATTATGTTGTATTGCCTGCAATCTTATTATGAGTATTCCAATGATAAAAGAGTTATACCCTTTATGCAGAATTTCTTTCGTTATCAGCTAAATTACCCTGAAGAAAAATTTCTCAAACATTTTCATTATTGGCAGGGATTACGTACCGGCGATAATCTGCATAGTGTATTGTGGCTTTATAACTTTACCGGAGACGCATGGCTATTGGATTTGGCAAGAAAAATTCACAGAAATTCTAATAGTTGGTCTAACAGGAATACAATGCGCGACGATAAAAACCTACCCGGCTGGTTTAAGCTGCTGCCCGATTGGCACAATGTAAATATTGCACAGGGTTTTAGAGAGCCGGCAACTTATTATCAACTATCTAAAGACAAAAAAGATTTACAGGCGAGCTATGAAGTATTTGCAATCATCAGAAATTATTTTGGCCAGGTACCAGGCGGGATGTTTGGTGGAGATGAAATTTCACGTCCCGGATATACAGATCCCAGACAAGGAACAGAAACCTGTGGCTTTGTAGAAGAAATGAATTCAGATGAGCACATGCTGCGCATAACAGGAGATGCTATGTGGGCAGATAATGCAGAGAATGTAGCATTCAATTCTTACCCCGCGGCTGTAATGCCCGATTTTAAATCGCTGCGCTACATCACATCGCCTAATATGGTTTTGAATGATTCTAAAGACCACAGTCCGGGTATTTTCAATAAAGGGCCTTTCTTAATGATGAATCCTTTTAGCTCGCGTTGTTGCCAGCACAACCATTCACAAGGCTGGCCCTACTATAGTGAAAATTTATGGATGGCAACTCCGGATAATGGTCTGGCTGCCGTTTTGTATGCTGCAAGTAAGGTAAATGCAAAAGTAGCCGATCAGCAGGAAGTACAATTTGAGCAAGTCACCAACTATCCGTTTGATGAAGAGTTGTTATTTACTTTTACTTCAGAAAAATCAGTTTATTTTCCACTTTATTTGCGTATTCCTGCATGGTGTGGCAAAGCGGAATTATTTATCAATGGTAAAAGAGAAAACATTCAGGCAACTGCTTCAAAATATATAAAAATACAAAGGCATTGGAAAAACAATGACCGCATAATTTTAAAGTTGCCAATGGAAGTGACCGTAAAAGAATGGAAACACAATAAAAACAGCGTAAGTATCAACTATGGGCCACTGACTTTTTCATTGAAGATTGATGAAAATTATATAAAAAAAGAAAGCGATAAAACAGCAATAGAAGATTCTAGGTGGCAGAAGAATGTAGATAAAGATGAGTGGCCTTCGTTTGAGATTCATCCCGCAAGCAACTGGAACTATGCTTTGCATCTGCCTGCCGTAAAAAATTTGTCTTTTAAAGTGGTAAAAAAGCCGTGGCCGGAAAATAATTTTCCTTTCACGATTTCAGAAGTACCTATCCAAATTACTTCCAGTGCCAAACAAGTTCACGGTTGGACCATCGATAAATATGGTTTGTGCGGAGAACTAATGCAAAGCCCTGTTACTACTATATCTCCAAAAGAACAAGTTACACTCATCCCAATGGGAGCAGCAAGATTAAGGATAACCCAATTTCCTGTGGCAGAGTAGCTGTTCTTTGCTATATTAGCTTATAATATTGTATATAGCTTTTATTCTTTTATATAAACACAAAGTTTATGAACAGTAAAATTTTTATTTTCATTTTTTCATTATTCATAGTCGCAAATGCTCTTATTGCTCAAAGCAATGACCTTACGCGGTATGTAAGTACTTTGCAGGGAACCAATTCAAAGCATGAGCTTACAAGAGGTAATACATATCCAACAACGGCGCTGCCTTTTGGCATGCACACCTGGACACCACAAACCGGCAGGAACGGCGATGGCTGGAAGTATCAGTATTTTAAAAATAAAATAAGAGGGTTTCAGCAGGCGCACCAATGCAGCTCCTGGACCAATGATTATGCGGTTTTTTCTTTTATGCCTGTAATAGACAGTTTAGTTGTCAACGAAGATAGCCGCGCTACAGAGTTTAAACACGAGAAAGAAATTGCCAAACCGCATTATTACAAAGTACAATTTGAAAATAATATCACTACTGAAATGTCGCCAACAGAACGAGGCGTACATATAAGATTTAATTTCCCCAAAGGGCATACAAATTATCTGATCCTGGACGGATATACAAGAATCAGTAGTGTAAAGATTATTCCTTCCGAAAGGAAAATAACCGGTTGGGTAAATAACGGCCATGGTTTTCAAAAAGGCTGGAAAAGCTTTTTTGTAGTACAGTTCGATCAGCCGTTTATCGACTATGGCACATGGGAAAACAAAAATAATACTATCCAGCACAATGCTGCAGAGGCCGAAGGCAACGGCAAAGGAGCTTTTATAAAATTTGCCGACGGCGCAATAGTGCAGGCTAAAGTGGCTTCTTCATACATCAGCCCGGAACAGGCTGCACAAAATCTACAAAGCGAGCTTGGTAAAGATAAAAACCTGGAGGCGACGAAAAAAAACGCAAAAAATGTATGGAATAAACATCTGTCAAGGATTTTAGTAGAAGGTGGTACTCAAGAAGATAAAGCCACGTTTTATTCCTGTTTCTTCAGGGCAAGCCTTTTCTCCAGGAAATTTTATGAAATAGATAAAAATGGTAATCCTTATTATTTCAGTCCTTATGATGGGAAGCTGCACATGGGTTATATGTTTACTGATACCGGCTTTTGGGATACTTTTCGTGCGCAGTTTCCTTTGAATGCTTTATTGTATCCTACCATGCACGGCAGGTATATGCAGGCTTTACTTGATGCCAAAGATCAGTGTGGCTGGCTTCCTTCATGGTCTTTTCCGAATGAACAGGGAAGTATGATAGGCAATCACGCTATTTCCCTACTTACAGATGCGTGGGTAAAAGGAATAAGAACTTTTGATCCAGAGAAAGCACTGGAAGCTTATCATCATGAGGCTAACAATAAAGGCCCCTGGGGGCCGGCAAACGGCAGAGATGGCTGGGAGTTTTATAATAAACTCGGCTATGTTCCTTATCCCAATGTGCGCGAAGCCACGGCCAAAACACTGGAATATGCTTATGACGATTTTTGCGGCTATACGTTGGCAAAAACGGTGGGGAATAAAAAATATGAGGAGTCTTTCGCTAAACATATGTTTAACTACAAAAATGTTTTTGATATTTCCACTGGTTTTATGAGAGGCAGAAAAGAAGATGGCAATTGGACAGAAAATTTTGATCCCATAGAGTGGGGTGGTCCGTATACCGAAGGCAATGCCTGGCATTATCTGTGGTCTGTTTTTCATGATGTGAATGGGTTGATCAGGCTGTCAGGTGGTGAAAATAAATTTTGTATGAAACTTGATTCTGTATTTTCCGTGCCGAATGATGTGAAGGTAGGTACATACGGCGGCTTGATACACGAGATGACGGAAATGGTCATGGCCAATATGGGTCAGTACGCGCACGGCAACCAGCCCATTCAGCACATGATATATCTCTACAATTATGCCGGCCAGCCATGGAAATCACAGCAGAAAGCCAGGGAGGTAATGAGTAAATTGTATAATGCTACGGAAAACGGCTATCCCGGCGATGAAGACCAGGGACAAACATCATCGTGGTATGTATTGAGTGCATTAGGCTTTTATAGTGTATGTCCGGGAACCAATCAATATGTAATGGGTAGCCCGCTATTCGAAAAAACAACTATTACGCTGGAGAACGGAAAGCAATTCATTATAGAAGCAAAAAATAATACTAACGATAATGTATATATCCAATCAGGGAAACTAAACGCAAAAAATTACACTAAAAACTACATAACGTACCAGGATATTGTTCGCGGAGGCAAATTGATTTTTGAAATGAAAGATCAACCGAATAAGAAAAGAGGAATCGATAAAACCGACAGGCCGTATTCTGTTTCTGAAATTTAAAAGGTTATTGAAATTTGTCGATAAAATACATCTTGCTTTTTGCAATGTTTATGGCTCCCTGTTTTGCCGATTGTCAATCATTTGATTTTAAGCACTATCAGGTAGAAGATGGTTTGTCTAACAACTCGGTAATCAGCATTCTTCAAGATCACAGGGGGTTTCTTTGGTTTGGAACTTCAGACGGGCTTAACAGGTTTGACGGTTATACATTTAAAATATTCCGAAATATAGAAAAAGATAAAACAAGCCTGGGAAGCAACTCTATTACTTACTTATTTGAAGACCGTAATAACACATTATGGATAGGAACCGTAAAAGGGATTTTTTATTATAATCCTGTAAAAGAAAATTTTATAAAACCCGCAGGATCTGAAAGTAAAAATATCAGGTTCATTCATCAAAATAAAAATGGCCATATATTCTATGCAGAAGAGAAGCAATTATACAAATACGATCTTCATAAACAAACCAGGAGCACAATTAATACATACGGTAAAATTCCTTCTTCAATTTGCTCTGATTTAAGTGGTGACCTCTGGATAGGTACAGAAGACGGTTCCATAGGGAAGTACAATAGTAAGAAAAATAAGTTCAGCTTTTTTACGCTCAGCGCGAAAAATGGTACAATAGTGGAAAAGATATATGCTACAGATAAATATCTTTTGCTTGGTACTTCTTCTGGTTTTTATAAATTTGATATCAGTACTAACACATTTTCCGGTTCTGTATTAAACAGTTTTTATAAAGAAAAAAAGATTATTGTCAGAGATATCCTGGAAGTAAATAACCAATATTACTGGCTCGCGACAGAAGACGGTCTATACATATACGATGTTGATAAGAAGCTCTATAGAAACGTCAGGAAAAATTATATAAACCCCTATTCCCTTTCAGACAATGCAATCTATTCACTTTACAAAGATAAGGAAGGAGGTGTATGGTTAGGAACATATTTCGGCGGAATTAATTATCTGCCAAATCAGCCCTTGTTTTTTGATAAATATTTTACAGGTAAATCAGAGAATTCTATACAGGGAAATGTAGTCAGGGAAATTACACAAGATAAATATGGAAGTTATTGGATCGGTACAGAAGATGCCGGACTAAATAAATTCGATATACACAAAAAAGTATTCAGTAGTATTAAAGGCATATCCTCCTCTAACATTCATGGTATAATGACGGATGATAATTTGCTATATGTAGGAACATTCGAGAAAGGTCTTTATATTTTGAATATACAGGATCATAAAATAGTAAAGCATTATATGGCAGATAGCAGCATGTATCAGCTGAAAAGTAATTTTGTCAACGCTGTCAAAAAAACAAAATCAGGTAAAATTATTGTAGGCACCTCCAAAGGAGTGTACCATTTTGATCCGCTTACAGAAAAGTTTACCGGCCTTCACCCCGAATTAAAAGATCAATTCTGTTCAGCCATCACTGAAGATAGCAAAAACCGCCTTTGGGTAGGAACACATAACAAAGGCCTGTTTTTTACCGCCAACGGCAAATGGTATAAGTTGAAATTAATATCGGGTAATAGAGATCTGCTCGCAGAAACCAGGATATTGTATTTGAATGAAAGCTTTGATAAAAACTTGATGATAGGTACTGAAGCGGGCCTATATGTAGTTCAACATCTTAAAAATGTTTTTGCTTATAATATGAGCAACGGGCTTCCGGGAAATATCATATATACGGCAGTGAGCGATACGCTAAACAATATCTGGACAACTACATCTAAAGGGCTTGTATGCATTGATAAGTATAAGAACATCAGGATATATACAAAGAACGACGGTCTTTTAAATGACCAATTCAATTATCAATCCGGATTTACAGACAGCCAATTTCATTTGCTTTTCGGCAGCGTTAAAGGTCTTATAAGGTTCAATCCTTATAGTATAAAAGTTACTGATTATACACCTCCGTTGTATTTTACACGCTTAAGTATTTCTAATATTACAATCAATGCAGATGATCCCGGTGCACCTATAGAAGAATCTGTATTATTAACTAAATATATTAAACTCAATTATAAACAGTCCAATTTCAGTATTGATTTTGCAGCGCTTAATTTTACTGCTCCTAATAGTGTGCAATATGCTTATAAAATAGACGGATTGGATAATACATGGAATTATATTGGTAATAATCGTACAGTTTATTTTACGAACGTTGCTTCGGGCAACTATTACCTGCACATAAAATCAACGAACAATAGCGGTAGATGGATCAACAACGAGAAAACATTACGTATTACCATAATGCCCCCATTCTGGAAATCCAATATAGCCTATACCGTTTATGTATTTATTATCCTGTTGATTACTTATTTTATTGCCAGGGCAATTTATGCAAGAAATAAAGTTAAGCAGGCCAGGAAAATGGAACGGTTTGAGCTCAGCAAAGAAAAGGAATTAACCGAGTCAAAGATTGATTTCTTTACCAATGTGGCTCATGAAATCAAAACACCATTAACCTTAATTAGAGCATCGGTAGAGAAACTAATGAAAAATATAAATGATATACCGGCTTTTGAGAAATATATATTAGCCATAAATAAAAATTCAGAAAGGCTCATTTCTCTCACTAACGAACTTCTTGATTTCCGCAAAATAGAGTCAAAGCATATTACACTTAATACAGAAAGGGTGGATGTAAGAGAGCTGTTGTTGAAAATACTATCGTCCTTTCAGATTGCTGCCGAGGAAAATTATCTGGAGTTTTCAACACACATTTCCAATGCGCCGGTTGAAACATTTGTAGATGCAGAGGCATTTACAAAAATCATTAGCAATTTATTGAACAATGCTGTCAAATATGCTTATACCACCGTCATGGTTCGCATGTTAGTTATAGGTAATAGCATTTCAATTTATGTATACAACGATGGAAAAATTGTACCTGCGGAACTGCATGAAAAAATATTCGAACCATTTTTCAGATCCAATAATGTAAAAAATATCAGAGGTTCGGGTATAGGACTTGCCATAGCGAGCGAACTGGCAATGCTGCATGAAGGAAGCCTCGAGTTTTTTATACACGACAATAAGTACAATACATTTCATTTAAAATTACCTGTAAAATGAAAGACATTCAATTCAAATTAAAACCGGTGTTGTTGCTGGTCGATGACAATGAAGAGATATTAGAAATTCTTGAAGAAGATCTGAGTGGAAAGTATCAGGTATTGACGGCGAATGATGGAGAAGAAGCGTATGATATATTAACATCAGAAATAGTACATTTGATCGTAAGCGATGTCATGATGCCCAATATGGATGGTTTTGAATTTTGTAGCAAGGTAAAAACAAACTTTGAACTAAGCCACATACCATTTATTTTATTGACAGCTAAAGATACTTTACAATCAAAAATTGAAGGCCTGAAACTGGGCGCAGATGCGTATATAGAAAAACCTTTCTCAACGGATTATCTTTACACTCAAATTGAGAATTTGATATCTAACAGAGTTAAAATAAAAGAATATTTTGCTAAATCTCCTTCTGTTCATATCAATACTATGGCCTATTCAAAAGACGATGAAAATTTTTTGGAAAAATTAAACACGTTAATTCTCGAGCATTTAGATGCACCTGGTATTAATATAGAAAATCTGGCGGCAGCATTTAATATGAGCCGTATCACTTTTTACAGGAAAATAAAATCTCTTTCTGGTATGTCGCCTCACCAGCTTGTCAATGTTACAAGGTTAAAGAAAGCAGCTGAAATGATGAGTAAGGGAAATTTCAGGATCAATGAAATCGCCTATACAGTAGGTTATGGTTCTCAAAGTCAATTCGGCAGGAATTTCCAGAAACAATTTAATATGAAGCCTACAGACTATATAAAAAAAATAAAGACATACCAGCCTGATAAAATTATAGACAGCCTAAAAAATGGATGCTTTTAGCATCGGGCGAAAGTGCATGTGCGTAATGGGTTTTCGATTTGAACTGGTGACCTGTGAAATAAATATATTGATGTATACAATAGAAAAATTGAAATATAAAAGAAGATAAATAATGTATCTCATAAATAAAAGTACCCTGTCTACAACTAATACAAGATTACCCATGGAATCTGGATAACGCGCCGGTTGTGATCAGGACAAAAGGCAAAAAGATTCCTTCCTGGCAGCTTTATAATGTAGAAATGTAGAAGTATAAAAGAATTGTCTGGCACTTAAATTTGATTTAATTTTAATTATCGGTATTTTAAAAATAGTAGATTATGTTGTTTCGTGTTGTAATATTTGTTGTTATCAGTATTTTCTGGTCATGCTCTTTTAAAGCAACAACAAAAAATCCTTTGAAAAGCGAATGGATCGCCTTCCAGCGAAATGGTTTAGTATTAAATTATCAAAGTAATGATACACAATTTAGTGGCGATACACGAGCTAAGCTAATTGAAACTTTCTTTATAGTATATCCCCAACTTATAGAACATTTTAATCCGGAAGCGAGTAAAACAATTTACTTCCTGATGGATACCTCATTTAATCAATATCCAGCAGCAAGATGGGGTGATACAATACGTTATAGTTCAGCCTGGTTTACAAAATACCCTAAAGACATTGATGTAGTTACTCATGAGGTCATGCATATTGCACAATCTTATCCATCTTATGATCCCTGGTGGCTGGTGGAAGGCATCGCAGACTATGTACGCTATAAGTACGGCGTAGCCAATGTTGCAGGAGGATGGCATCTGCCAGAAGTAACATCTTCACAAAAGTATGATAACGGATACCGGGTTACTGCAAGGTTTTTAGTATGGTGCGAGAACAAAAAACCGGGCTGTGTCAAAGCATTTGATCATGCGCTAAGAACAAATCGTTACAATTCAAACATGTGGAGCACTATTTTTGGAAAAACTGTTGATGAACTATGGAAAGAATACCTGGATGATGCTGCTATATAAGCATTGCTTATAGCAACTTATCATCGGCGCGCCCGCTGTGAATGCCGTACATAAATAGGTAAACAAGCTTGTATTTGATGGCTAACCGGTAGCCAAAGATTATTAGATTACTTTGATCTTCACAAAGGCGCCACTCTTAATCTTAATATATTGCACGCTCAAATAAAGCAAAGAACACAGGCACTGATTTTTTACATAATAAAAAGAATTTATCATGAAGTATTTTTTTGTAGCATTCTTTTCTTTCTATATTTCTTTTTCTGCTTTGGCGCAGCAAAAAAATGACTGGGCAAATTTTGTAAAATATGAGGAGGAGAATAGAATGGTACCAGCCGGAAGTGTTGTATTTATTGGCAGCTCAAGCACTGAAGCTTGGATTCACAACCGGCCTGATTTCTTTAAAAAAAATAATTACACAAACCGGGGTATTAGCGGGCAGGTCTCATCACAAATGCTGGTGCGTTTCAGGAAGGATGTAATTGATCTTAAACCAAAGGCAGTAGTGATACTTGCAGGTACTAATGATATTGCTCAAAATAATGGCTATATCTCTTTGGAAAATATTTTAGGAAATATTATTTCTATGTGCGAATTGGCCAGGCTTCATAAAATTCGGGTTATCCTCTGTTCAATATTGCCGGCATATGAATTTAGCTGGCGTAAAGACTTAAAACCGGCTGACGATGTTATCGCGTTGAATAATCTTATAAGAAGCTATGCTGATGCCAACAAGATAATGTACGTAGACTACCATAGCGCCATGAAGGATGATCGCAATGGTCTCCCTAAACAATATGCGGAAGATGGCATACACCCTACTGTAATGGGTTATGAGGCTATGGAAAAATTGCTGAAGCCTGCGATAGATAAGGCTTTGAAAGAAGCTGCTGGCAGCCGGCTAAAATAAACGCAGTGTTTTCTTTAGTTTAAGAACTTTTTAAAAGTTTCGAAATAGAGCGTAGAAAATGTTATTCAATTATAATGTTGAAATTTCCGGGCGAAGATCTGTGTTATGTGCATTAATCTAAACAAAACAATGTAGATAGCTGAAATTCTATTTTTCCCAATTAAAAATAACAGGAAATAGCCATAAAGATTAGGAATCTATACCAGCCGGGAATGATAATAAAGAATGAAGGTTTTGGTTATTCCGTGTGGCAAACACAAAAAATAAAATATTA